>DASYOA010000064.1:0-4278 GCA_036008265.1 Opitutaceae bacterium | reverse complement strand
GACCGCATTGAATGCCACCATCACGACCAACTAGAGCGGTTTTTAAATTAGCATAGCCACGAAGGATCACCAAGAACCCAGAGTGCAACCTTTCTTTGAGTTCTATGTGACCTTTCGTGGCAAGAAATCCGGCCGACCGCTGACCAAGCGTCCGAGCGGAGGGAACGACATCCTCGCCGTGGTCCAGGCGATAGGGTTGCGGTTTTATTTAAAATGCTCCAATCCTTTCGTGAACCCCCGCCATGGCTGAAGTCATGGCGGGATTTTCTCGTATTAAAACGACGCCCAGTTGTTGAAAATAATTCTTTGCAGCAATCCAAGGATCGATTGAATTTTGCCCCATGGCAAACAGGCGCGGCGATGAGCCGGTGGGCGAGGTGCGCAAAGATTGGGTCATGCGCGCGCTGCACGACCTTTTCCCGCCGGTTTGTGGCGTTGCCTGCCAGGTTTTTGCCCGCCCGCTTCCTGTCCTGCCTGAAGCAGAGGCGCTGGCCGTGGCCACGGCGGCAGAATCCAGAAGGATCAATTTTACCATGGGAAGAGTGGCGGCACGGGAAGCGCTGGAAAAAATTGGCCATCCGCCCAGGGCGATCCCCGTCGGGACCGACCGCGCGCCGATTTGGCCCGCGGGGATAATCGGAAGCATCGCCCATACCCGGGGTGTGGCCGTGGCCGTGGTCGCCCGCGTGGAACATGTTTCGGCCATTGGGGTGGATCTCGAACAATCGAGTGCCGTGACCGAAAACCTTTGGTCGGAACTTCTCCTTTCGGAAGAGAGGTCCTTCCTTCAATCCATGGACGAAGCCGGCCGGGCCCGTTTTGCCACGGCCATTTTCTCCGTCAAGGAGGCCTTCTACAAATTCCAGTTTCCGCACACCAACGAGAGGCTCAATTTCCAAGACGTTCGGCTAAGCATGAACCTTGAATCGATGAACTGCACCTTGAGCGTTAACCGGCCTTTGCTCCTGGGCGGAAAAAAAAACGCCGTGTTTTCCGGGAGTTTTAGGATCGGGGATCCCTTGACGCTGGCGGCGGTAAGTTTACCGGCCTGGCCATAACTGGCATCGGCTGAGCCAGCAGTGAAGGGTTAACTGTCAGTAAAATCGTCAGTAAAATACTAAAGGAGACTCTCATCGGAGCGCTGCCAGCGTCTCGCCGCGAACGATCCGCGTGAACCGCGTTGCAAGAGTGGTGTCTAACGCGGCCGGCAAATTCAGCATCACGAGCTGTCGCATCCACTTCCGGTCGCACAGCCATCCTTCCCATGCACGAGCCCAACTTCGACTCCACGCTGCCCCGCATCGGCATGATCTCGACGCACGGTTACGTCGCGGCCGAGCCACCGCTCGGCGCGGCCGACACCGGCGGGCAGGTCGTCTATGTCCTCGAGCTTTCCAAGAAACTCGCGCAGCTCGGCTATGAAGTGGATATCTGGACACGGCGTTTTGAAGACCAGCCGCAGTTTGACATCATGGGCGACCAGGTACGCATCATCCGCGTGCCGTGCGACGGGAGAAATTTCATCGGCAAGGAATATCTTTACCGGCACCTCGGCGAGTGGTCGGAACACGCGCTGCGTTTCATCAAAAAACACGGGCTCAAATACCAGTTTCTCGACAGCCATTACTGGGACGCCGGCTGCGCCACCCAGCGCCTGAGCGAGGCGCTCGACGTGCCGCACGTGCACACGCCGCACTCGCTCGGCATCTGGAAGAAAAAGCTCATGGAGCAGGATTCGCCCGAGGACGCGGCCAACTTTGAAAAGAAATACAACTTCAATGAGCGCATTCGCTACGAGACCCTGCTTTACAGCGCCTGCGATGCCGTCATCGCCACCACGCCATCGCAGCGCGACATGATCATCGACGACTACGGCGTGCCGCCCGAACAGGCGCACATGATTCCGCCCGGTTACGACGACAACCGCTTTTTCCCCGTGAGCGCATCGTCGCGCCAGGCCATTCGCCAGCGCCTCGGTTTTGAGGGGCGCGTCGTGCTCGCAATCGGCCGGCTCGCCCTCAACAAAGGTTATGATCTGCTCATCGAGGCTTTTGCGGTCGTCGCCCAGCGCATTCCCGATGCCATGCTCCACTTCGCCATTGGCGGCACCCAGCTCAACGACAAGGAACAAAAATTATTGGACGAACTTAAGGCGCTCGTTGCCCATCTCGGTCTCACCGCCAAGGTGAAATTCAGCGGCTACGTGGCCGACGCCGACCTCGCCGACTACTATCGGGCGGCGGATGTTTTTGTGCTCAGCAGCCGCTATGAGCCGTTCGGCATGACCGCCATCGAGGCCATGGCCTGCGGCACGCCGACGGTGATCACCACGCACGGCGGCCTTTATCGCGCGGTCACCTATGGCCGTCATGCCATCTACGCCGATGCGTTCGACCGCGAGGATCTCGGCATTTCCATCGTGCATGTGCTCAAGCATGGGCGACTCTGGACACGGCTGTCGCGCATGGGCGCGCACAAGGCCCGCAGCCTGTTCACCTGGACCGGTATCGCGCAACAACTCATCAGCCTGGTCGAAGATCGGGCTGCGGCCCTCGCTTTTACCGACACCGAATGGGACGAACCGTGGAATGATGGAGATTAGATCCTTGAACATCCAACATCGAACATCGAACGTCCAAGTGGAACCCTCGGTTGTTGGACGCCGTACGTTGGTTGTTGGGTGTTGGACGTTCAAGGAGGCTATCCCTGATGGCCGACGCTAACCCCATCCGCCTCTTCAGTCCCGACCTCGACGGCACGCTCGTCGGCAACCCCGAGGCATCGCAACGATTCAGGACCGCATGGGAAAGAATCCCCGTGCGCCGTCGTCCCCTGCTTGCTTACAACAGCGGCCGGCTGGTCGATGACATGCGCCGCCTGGTCATCGACGACGTGCTGCCCGTGCCCGATTACTACATCGGTGGGGTCGGCACGCAGATCTACGATGAACGGCGCGAGCGCATGCTCGATGAGTTTTATCGGCATCTTTCCGATCACTGGGACCTCAAGCGCGTGCAGGAAATCGTCGGCT
This sequence comes from Opitutaceae bacterium, assembly GCA_036008265.1. Lineage (GTDB taxonomy): Bacteria > Verrucomicrobiota > Verrucomicrobiia > Opitutales > Opitutaceae > DASRHD01. The sequence continues at coordinate 1,247 of DASYOA010000064.1, read as the reverse complement.
CCTTTCCCGGCGTGCGACCCCAGCCGGCCGAGTTTCAACACGCGTTCAAGTCGAGCTGGTTTCTCGACCAGGCCACACCCGAGGGGCTTCGCACGCTCGAGCAGCGCCTCGCCGAGGGCGACCTGAAGGTAAAAGTCGTATATTCCAGCAGCCGCGACCTGGACATCCTGCCGGCCAACGCCACCAAGGGCGGCGCTTTGCAATGGCTGTGCGCCCATCTCAAGATTCCCCTCGACCAAGTGCTCGTCGCCGGCGACACCGGCAACGACAGCAGCCTGTTTCACCTGCCCGGCGTGCGCGGCATCATCGTGGAAAACGCCCAGCCCGAGCTGCTTGAGGCCACGGTCGACATCCCCACTTACACTTCGCGTTATGTCATGGCCGACGGCGTCCTCGACGGCCTGCGGCATTTCGGCGTCATCACACGTCCGCCGGGCGCAGGCCAGAACGAGATCTCCAGCGAGGACATGGAGCCAAGCTTCCGCATGCTTTTCACCGGCACGCAGCAAGGCCCCCTCACCGAGGAAGAGAAAAAATTCCTCGCCCTCGCCTACGAAAAAGCCCTGGTCGCATTGAAAAAAAACATCACGCCGCTCGGTTTTTCCGCCTGCTCGCTCGATGATAACGTCGTCACCGGCACCGACGCCAACTACCGCAGCGTGTGGGGACGCGACGGGGCTTTCACGCTCATCGCCACGCTCGAGCTCGACGACCCCGAGGTGCGCACGGCCCAGCGCCGCACGCTCGATACGCTCCTCAGCGCCGCGACCCCCACCGGCCAGATCCCGGCCAACATCCGCATCGACGATGGCGTGCCCGACTACGCGGGCGTCGGCAACATCTGCTCCATCGACAGCGGCCTCTGGGTCATCATCGCGTTCTACGATTACATCGCCAAGACCAACGACCTCGATTTTTTGCGCCACCACAGCACGCGCCTGCAGACCGCCATGAACTGGCTCAGCGCACACGACAGCAACAACGACGGCCTGCTTGAAATCCCCGAGGCCGGCGACTGGACCGATCTCTTCGGCCGCAGCTACAACATCCTTTACGACGAGGTGCTCTGGTTTCGCACCAACGTCTGCTATGGCCGCTTGCTCGAATTCCAGGGCGAATACGCGCGGGCCGCCGATTACCTGCGCTGGTCGCAGAGCATCCGCGGCCGCGTGCTCAGCCAGTTCTGGCCCACCACCCTGCCCTTGTCCGGCGAAGCGAAGCCGTATCGTTTCGCCGACCGCCAGTTC
>DASYOA010000063.1:0-1871 GCA_036008265.1 Opitutaceae bacterium | reverse complement strand
CCCGACACGTCGGCCACGGCGACACCGAGCTGCGTATTCGAAAGCGGAAAGAGGTCGTAAAGATCGCCGCCGATTTTTTGCGCGGGCAGGTAGCGCGCATCGACATCGAGTCCGGCCACGCGCGGCGCACTGCGCGGCAGCAGCATTTTCTGGATGCCGCTGGCCAGCGAAAGATCGAGGTCGAGCTGGCTTTTCTCGATTTGGAAATTGAGGAACTCGGCGTTGTGCAACGCGAGCGCGGCCTGCTCGGCCAGCGACTGCACGAGGGAAAAATCCGTCGCGCTGAACGGCAGGCCGTCGGCGGGATTCGTCACGGCGAGCACGCCGAAAAACCGGTCGCGAAAAATCAGCGGCACGGCGATAACCGACTTGACCGCGAGCGCAGGATCGTCGTGCCGGACGATGCGTGGGTCGGCGGCGGCATCGGTGATAAGCTCGCCCCGGCCCGTCTCGGCCACGCGGCCGACAATGCCGTCGCCCACCGGAAACGTCTCGGAGCGCAGCACCTGTTCGATGAATTTCGCGCGCGTCGTGAGCTTGTCCCGGATCACCTCGGGCAGCGGGCGGTGCGGTGGGAAAAGTCCCTCGAGCGCGACGCCGCGCATCTGGTTGTCGGGGGTTTTTTCGAAAATGCAGGCGCTGAGCGCGCCGGTGCTGAGGATGGCCGCGTGGACAATGCGCTGGTAGAGGATGGTGCGCGAGGGGTTGTCGGCCAGCGCCTCGGCCATCTGGTGCATGAAGTCCAGGACAATGCGGTTCTCCTGCGCGAGGATCTGGCGCTGCTCGTCAATCCGGTCGGCCTCGCGGCGCGTGCGCACGAGCAGCACAAGCATGGCCAGAACACCAGCGACGAGACCAAGGCAAAGAAAAAGAAACCACATGTTCGCTTAAACTGAGCGATAAGTGAGGCAAGCCCGGGCCGTTCGCGCAATGACGGAAACGCGTCAAGATTTCAAATGTGCCTGGCCCGCCATTCGGTATGTAGGAGCCTGCTTGCAGGCGACCTATGCCGGTAAGAGGGTTTATCGGGCAACAAAACGCAATAATCGCCTGCAAGCAGGCTCCTACAGTGACGCGAAATGCTCTACGCCGCCGGCGGCTTGGGCTCCGGATTTGTGTCAGGAAATAAAATTGTCGGCTGGATACTGGGTATCTCCTCGGGCGGCGCGGCCACGGCGATCATCGGCGTCACCGTCGGCTTGGGTTCAACGACCACACGCGGTATCGGCTCACGCCGTTTGGGCGCAGTCGGCGGTGGCACGCGAGCCGCAGGGGATTTTTTCGCAGGAATTTTCGCCGCTGGTTTCGGCGCGGCCGGTTTTGGCCGGCTCACGCTCAGGGCCTTCTTGCGAGCGGCCACGCGTCGCTTCTGGGCCGCCCGAGCCGCTTTGATCAGCGCCTTTTTCAAGGCCTTGAGTTTCTTGCGCGCCTCCTTGGCCAGTTTCTTCGCCTTTTTGAAGGCTTTCCGCGCACTTTTCAAACCGGTCTTGGCGACCTGCGCTCGAGCCCGCGCGGCTTCCGCACCTTTCTGGGCAAGGCCAATCTTCAGCTTCAATTCCTTGCGCTTGGCACCGGCCCCGGTCTGACCGCTGTCGTTCTGGCGGATTTTCATGCTGGAAATTTTATTCGTGGTGGCTCTGGTGTGGTCAAAAGCCGGCCGGTAACCGGGTTAGGCCAAACGCGCACCTCCGTCAATTTTTAAACGACACTTATTTGCGGCACAGGTGAGCTGCGCCAGCCTCGTTATCTTTCTCATTTGGCAGGGCGGATTATCCCTAATCCGCCGGGTATATTCGAATCGGAGCGTTAGGGATAACGCGCCCTACCCTGCCTCGTTCGATGCCCACTCAGGCGGTTACGACTGCTCTGTG
>DASYOA010000062.1:0-1913 GCA_036008265.1 Opitutaceae bacterium | reverse complement strand
GCCGCCAGCACTCCGGCCGGATCGATACGGTCACGGCCGCTCCCGCCGCCGGCGATGCCGCGGCGTCGCCCAACACGCCCTCGAAGCGGCCGATGGCGGTCTCCACCGTGGCGCGCCCCCCGGCGACCGCGACCATGTTGCCGGAAATAAAATCGGTCTCGCCGACGAAGTTGGCCACGGCCCGGGTCGCAGGCCGGCGATAAATCTCCCGCGGCGTGCCGGTCTGCAGCACGCGCCCGCCCTCCAGGATGGCCATCCGGTCCGCGATCGACAGCGCCTCCTTCTGGTCATGCGTCACATAAACCGCCGTGAGCCTGGACTCCTTGCAGACGCGGCGGATTTCCGCGCGCAGCTCGAGCCGCAGTCTGGCATCGAGATTTGACAGCGGTTCGTCGAGCAGCAGGCAGCGCGGCCGGATGACAAGCGCGCGCGCCAGGGCCACGCGTTGCTGCTGGCCGCCGGAAAGCTGGTCCGGCTTGCGCCCGGCACATGCGCCCATGCGCACCGATTCAAGCGCCTCGGCCACGCGCCGCTTGATTTCGTCGCGCGGCACCCGGCGTTCCTCCAGGCCGAAGGCCACGTTCTCCGCCACCGTCCGGTGCGGCCAGAGGGCGTAGCTCTGAAACACCATGCCCGTGTTCCGCTTGTGCGGGGCGAGGTGCGTCACATCTTCCTTGTCAAAAAAAATCCGGCCTTCCTCGGGAACATAAAAACCGGCCAGGCTGCGCAACAGCGTCGTCTTGCCGCAGCCGCTCGGGCCCAGCAGGAAAAACAGCTCTCCCGGCCCGATGGCCAGGTCGATTCCACGCAGCGCCGCAATCGCCCCAAACCGCTTGCTCAACTGCCTGATATTAATGGAAATCATTCGCGCGCCGGCGGGCTTCTTTCAAAACACACCCTCGGCAAAGTCAAAAAAATTTAACCTGCTTGTTCGCCGGGATCCCTTGCACACCGGCAGGCTCCATGCTTACTCCCAGTTGCCCGATCATGTCCAAAAACGGTACTTTCCACTCCCACGCCGACCTCGGGGCCATCCTCGTGTCCGAGGCTGCCATCAAACGGCGCCTGAAAAAACTCGGCCAGGAGATCATGGCCACCTACGGCGACGAGGAGATCACGGCCATCTCCATCATCAACGGCGCCATCATTTTCACCGCCGGCCTCCTGCGCGAAATCAGAAACCCCGTCCGCCTCGACTGCATCCGCATCACCAGCTACCGCAACGAAACAAAATCCATCGGCAAGCCGCAGATCCTGCACAGCCTGACGCTCGACATCAGCGATCGCCACGTGCTGCTCATCGACGACATCCTCGACACCGGCAAGACCCTCGCGATGGTCGTCCAGGTCATCAAGAAACTCGGCCCCACCAGCGTACGCACCTGCGTGCTGCTGGAAAAAGACGGCCGCCGCGAAGTCGCGCTCACGCCCGATTTCGTGGGCTTCAAGATTCCCGACAAGTTCGTCGTCGGCTACGGGCTCGATTTCGCCGAGCGCTACCGCAACCTGCCCTGCATCGGCGTGCTCAAGGCCCACCTGCAAAACCCGCCCGAATGGGCGTGATCCTTGCCGTAAAAAATTAGGAAGCGGGGAAAAGCTACAAGACACGAGCCGACCGTTCCCGGCTGACGCGCTTTGCCGTCAGGATTATTGCAGCAAAGTTTAGTAACAAACCATGCTGTCTGTTAGTGGCCTTCAAATAGGAACGAACCGTTGCAAAATGGATATCCTCAAAGGCGCTAATGGCCTTCAGTTCCACCACAACGAGTTCTTGCACCAACAAGTCCAGACGATGTTCGCCGACTTGCTTGCCTCGATAATGGATGGGCACGCACACCTGCCTCTGGAATTTTATGCCAATCCCAGCCAGCTCAAAACAAAGAGCCTCCTCATAAACAGTCTCCAGAAATCCC
>DASYOA010000061.1:0-15671 GCA_036008265.1 Opitutaceae bacterium | reverse complement strand
GGGCGAGCTGGCGCGCATGCTCGGCGACCGCAGCGCGAAAAGCGCGCTGGCCCACGCGGAAGAACTACTGGGGAAGTAGGAATGACGAAACCCGAATGGCGAATGACGAGTGAATGAAGTGCCAAGTATCAGGTAACAAGTACCAAGGCTAAGGCCGGATGATTTAATTAGGAAGCCATGAACCCAGGAGAAGAAAAATTCGAGTAATGATGAACGGACGCATGGCTTCCTGGTTTCTTAATTAAAAAATGATTAGCGGTTCACTTGCATGAGCTCCATCGAGATTAAACCTGCCATCATCTTTCACGTGGTGATGATCCCTTTGGCTGGAGGTCTGGCCGTGGGTTTCGGCGCGGGGGCCTTCTCCCTTTTTTCCGGCGATCCGCTGGCCATTGCTTACATCGTCGGTGCCGTCATGGCGCTGCTGGGGTGGCTGTCGGTGGTTTCGCTGTTGAAGCACATTTTTTTGCTGGTTCATCGCCCGCAGCTGCGTTTATCGCCCGAGGGAATTTTCCTGCGCTATTACAAGTCCGGCTTTCGCTCGTTCTTTTATCCCCGTTTCCGGCTGGAGGAGCGGTCGATTGCCTGGGCCGATTTTCGGGGCTGCCGCACGGAGAGCGCCCTGCTGCATCTGGCGGTGCCGATCTACAAAAGCCTGATCATCGAATCGACCGGGCCACGGATCGAATTTGGCTGGATGACCTTCCGGCCCGGCGTGGAAAAATTGCAAAAGGAGATCTTGGACTACCTGCAACTGACGGTGCAAAAGCCTGCCCGGGAATCGGCCCGCGTGTCGGAGTTTCTCAGCCTGCTTTTTCGCCGGCCAAAAACATTTCCCGGCCCGCGTATCCGGCGGTTTGAGGTGGTTGCGGCCGTGGCGGCGTCGGCGCTGTGTGGCCTATTGCTTTATCTGCAATGGAACAAAGAGGACCCGAATGTGAGGGGGGCGGTTTACGCCATGGCCGGTACGACCGTGTTTGTGTGTGCGGTGGGGTTTCCGCTGCAGATTCGGCGGATGCGCGCCCAGCGGTTTATCCAACTCAGTGCGTCCGGGATTGCGGTGGGGCCGGAAGAGCGCAGCGCGCGCTTGATTCCGTGGAGCAGCATCCTGCTGGTGAGGGTGCACGTCGGGTCGGGCAGCACACCTGGAACCCGGCTCGAACTGCGCCTGGCCAACGGCGACTCGTTTTTCTTCCGCGACTTTCGCGAAGCCGCGCAACTGGCGGCGGTCATCGATCCGCCGGCGGAGAAAGTGCAGGCCGCGTGGCAATTGATCGCGAAAGGAGCCACCGCGGAAAACGCCGCGCGCGCAGTGGGATTGAGATGATGCTTTCGAAAACCGCGGATGAACGCGAATCCTCTCGGATTTTTTACCGCGGAGGCGCGGAGAACGCGGAGGTCGATCCAAAGAAGGGGAACTTCTTGGTTCAGGGCTTCTGAATTTAAATAGATTGTTCTCTTCTCTGCGCTCTCCGCGTCTCGGCGGTGAAAAGAATCGAAACTTTAACTGTTTGCCGTCCGAAAGCTTCGCCATTTGGCGAGCGGCAGGTTGGCCAGGGCGATGATGGCGAGCTGGCTCGCGACAAAGCCGATGAGCCACCAGAAGGTCGCCTGCGTGAAACCGTAGCTGTGCAGGCCGACGCCGAGCATGTTGACGCCGAACCAGCTCCAGCTCGTGACGATGTTGCCGAAGACGGCGAGGCACATCAGCCCGCGTTGTTTCACGAGGCCGCCCCAGCGTGCGTGGAGGATGACGGCGTTCCAGAGCACGATGATGAGCGCGCCGTTTTCCTTCGGGTCCCAGCCCCAGAAACGGCCCCATGACTGGTCGGCCCAGATGCCGCCGAGGATCGTGCCGACAAAGCTGAACAGCGTGGCAAAGCACGTTATGCCGTAAACCATGCGCGCGAGTGAGTCGGCGGTGGCTTTGTCGAGCGACTTGGTCAGCAAGCCGCGCAAAATGTAAATGAGCGCGAGGAACCCGGCGAGAAAGGTGGAGGCATAGCCGGTGGTGACCACCACGACGTGCGTGGCCAGCCAGAAGTTCGAGTCGAGGACGGCGCGCATCATCTCCATGGTGTCGCCACCAAGGGCAAGATGATGGGCGATCAGTAGTGTGCCGAAGCCGATCACGCCGCCGGCGGCGCTGCCGATGCCATTGCGATAAAGTTTTTCCAGGACGAGGCAGAGGCCGACGGCGCCCCAGCCGATGAAGAGCGCCGACGAATAAAGGTTTGTCACCGGCGGACGGCCCTCGAGCCACATGCGCGCCAGGATGCCGGTGGTGGCAAGCACGAAGGCAACGGCCATGAGGTGGAATGCGGCGCGGACAAGCGGCTCGGGCCACTTGAGCCAAGAAATGATCGCGAACAAAAACACAAAGACGTAGAGGATCATCGCCGTGTAGAACGGATCCGCGGCGTTGAAGCGCGCCTCGAGGTCGCATTTTTTTAGCACGGGCGCGAAGTGCGTCTGCAACCGATCGTGGAGGAGTTTCACCAATTCATTAAACTGTTCCGGCTGGTGAAAGCGCCAGGTGTGGCCGATCCCGGCGTAGGTGAGGGCGTAGGGGTTGATGTCGCCATCGGCGAACGAACCGAGCAACGCATGGCCGGTGGATTGCCAGTCGTCAGGCTTGGCCTCCTCGGCATCGGGCGGGATGGTCAGCAGGGAGGCGGCTTTGTCCATGAAATCGAACTGCCGGCCGGTCTCGAGTACCTGCTTGGCGGCGGCCTCGTCATGCGGCTTCCCGGCCTCCTTGGCGCGGATGGCCTCGATGCCGGCGGGCAGGGCCTGCTGAAACTTCAAGAGATCGGCCAGGAAGTCATCGCTGTCGGGCGACACCATGCTATATTTAAGGCGCTGATATAGTTCGAGGCTGGTCTGGAGCTGGAGCACGGCGCGCTCGAAGGCGCTTTGCTGCGAGTTATCCACCTGCGAGGCGAGGGTGGCCTGGCGCTGCAGCTCGTCGAGCTTGGGCGAAAGCTGGGCGAAGGAGAAAAGTTTTTTCTCCGCCCCGTCCTCGGGTTGCAGGCCGAAGAGTGAGATCACGTCGGAGTTATCGATGCGGAAATGCTGGTAGTGGTCGGCGAGGTCGGCGCGGAAAAGCACGTCGAGCAGCCACTCGGTGGGTGTGAGTTCGTGGCCGTCCGGTGTGACCACGCGCTGGCGGTGCTGCAGCTCGAGCAGGGCGGTGCGCGCGACGGTGTCGAACGGCTTGAGCCGGCCGTCGGCCAGCACGGGCAGGTGGGCAAACGCATCGAGGTCGTAGTCGCCGGCCGGCTTCGGCGGAAACAGCGAGCAGCCGACCGCAATGAGCGCGATCAACAGAACGGCAATGGGAAAGAAACGTTTCATATTTTAACCACGAAGGTCGCTCATTTTTTTACACCAAGATCGCAAAGGGTCGCGAAGAAATTTAGGTTGGCTTCAATCTCAAGGTGGAGCGCGACATCCCGACGCGCTAAACTTATATTGGGCTGATTTTTTGTGATAAGTTCGAAGCCTTGGCCAAAGGTGAACTGACGTTTTTTGAGCGCGTCGGGACGACACGCTCCACCTTCAAAAGAATTTGAGGAATCGCCTGACCAGGCGTGGGCTTTGTTGTGAAGCAGATGCATACTGGAGTTTCTTCGCGTTCCTTTGCGACCTTCGTGTGAAACTAAAATTTACTTAACTGCGGCGGAGCGTTTGCGGATGAAGCCGACGAGGTGCAGGCCGAACTGCATCACCAGTCCGAGCGCCACGAGCAGGCAGGCGAGATAGGGCAGGCGCCAGCTGGGATTGCGCACGACCTGCAGCACGCTCAGGCCGTTGGCCTTGTTCATTTGATATTGATAATAGGTGAGGCCGCCGTAGCGCAGCGGGTTGTTCATGTAGATGAGCACGTCGCGGTCGCCTTTGGCTTCATCATGGATGCGAACCTGGCTGGAAAAGTTTTTCGGGATGTCGGTGCCGGGATACACGTCGTTTTTGAGCTGCAGCAGGGTCATGGCGTAAGGCGTGTAGTAGCGCTTGGAACGCATCACGAGCTGCCAGGTGCGGCCGGCGTAGTCGAAGGTTTGAGGCTGCTCGATCCATGGCGACACGAGCCAGATGCCGAGCGAGCCTTCCTGGCCGATGAGCTCGACGCAGGCCGTGGGCATATTGTGTTCGTCCGGTTTATAAGTGATCGGCTGCGGCGTGACCGCGACCTGTGTGCCGATGTCCATGGTGGCGGGCGAGGGCGGGGCGTTGGGCGCCTGGCTGCGCATTTGCACCACGGAGTTGGGATAATACAGCCGCGTGACGATGCGGAACGGCAGCTTCGGATGCTGGATGGGCTCGTTGCGCGCGAGGAGGGACTCCGGAATCGCCACGACGTCGTCGAACTTCGGGTCGGTAGTGTCGATGACGGCCAGTTCGTCGAGGAGGAAATCCTCCGAATAGCGCTTGGTCTCGCCGAGGTTGAACTGCACCTGGCTTTCGCGCTGCATCAGGCCGGTGAAAAACTGGCTGGCGATCAAGAGGATCACCCCGAGATGCGCGAGCCAGATGCCCAATTTCTTCCAGGTAAACTTGAAGCGGTAAACGTGGGCGGCGACGAGGTTGATGAGCAGCATCCCGCCGATGAAGTAGCCGCCGGGAAAAACCGGCACGGGAAAGCCATTGACCGATTGCACCACGATAAAGGTGAAAAACCATTTGTGCTGGATGCCCCACACGCCGAGGTGCACCTGGTCGAGCGTGGCCAGGAACACGAGCAGGATGGAGAACACGAGCAGCACGACCGTGAGCCGCAGCGACACGAAGAAACGGACGAAGGGTTTTAAGAGGTCGTGCATGTTATGGCGCCTTCACCGTTTTAAGGAAATCGAGGAACGCCGGTTTCTCACTTGTGACGAGCGCGTCGGGCCCGGTCAGCTTGAAGAAATAAGTCTGGCCCTCGAACGACAGGATGGCGCCGAGCATCCGCGCGGGCGAGCCTGCAGCCTGGCCGGACAGGTCGACAACCGTGAAATGCAGTCCGCCCGCGCCATCGAGTGCGGTGGTCGCACCGGCGAGGTCGCCTTCGGCGAGCGGCGCGAGGCCGAGCTGGCCGCGCCAGCGATTGATGTTTGGCAGGAGGCCGCCGGCCTCACCGGGGAAGGCGATGATGGAAATGTCGGCGTTGCCCGCATCGCTGCTCACGGTGAAGCTGCCGATGCGCATCGCGCCGAGCGGCTTCGCCTGCCAGTCGGCCGGCGCAGTCCAGATGAGTGAAGCTTGCGCCACAGACGAATCAGCTGGTGCGGGCGCGGTGTTGGCGTCGGGCATGGCGCCGCCGGCGAATGGGGCGAACGGAGCCTTGGGCAGGTCGTTGGTGCTTTGTGCCTTCACCGGACCGGACACTGCTGGTGCGGCCGCGAATGAGACCGATTTCAAAAACGCGAAGAACGCATCGTGTTGCGCAGTGACGAGCGCGTCGTCGCCGAGGAGTTTGAAAAACCACCGGCGATCCGGCTGTTGCAGCCACGCGCCAAGCATGCGCACGGTTTTTTGCGCGGCATTTACGCCGCTGAGTTCGATGAAGGAAAATTTTCCGGCGGGCGCATCGATCGTTTGCACGGTTTGTGCAAGCGTGGCGTCATCAATGGGTGGCAGGCCCACCTGGCCGCGCCAGCGGTTGACGTTGGGCAGGTCGCCGCCCACGTCGCCCGGGAAAGCCGTGACCGACATGTCGGCCTTGGCGCCGTCCGCGCCGCTGACGAGAAAGCTGCCTTTGCGCATGCCGCTTGGGTCGGGCTCCGTGGTCCAGCCGGCGGGCAGGGTCCAGGTGATGTCCGAGGTTCCGGCCGTGGCCGGGACAGGAACGGCGGGCGACGGCGTTTCCTTGGGCACGCGATAGGTGGCAATGCTTTCGTCGCGACAGGAGGCGAGAAGTGCGGCGGCGGCGCAGAACAGAAGCAGGCGAGGGCGCATGAGGGGTCAGAATCGCGCGTTGAGGCAAAAAATTCAACCGCTAATGAACGCTAATTGACACTAATTGTTTCCCGCGGATTACGCGGATCAGCGCGGATGTAGAATTAGTTTTTATGTTCTTGGTATGAAGTAATCATGGCTTTTTGGCTGTCATTCCGAGCCGTGCGAGGAATCTCACGTCTTGGTCTGATGGCAGGCAGAGATTCCTCGCACGGCTCGGAATGACAGAAGAAACATCCGCGCCCATCCGCGTAATCCGCGGTAAATAAAATCACTTCTTCTTATACACAGTGGCGGGGTCGAACACGCGGGGCGCGGTGAACTCGAGCTTGAGCGTGGCGGAATCCCCGGCGTTGGCGCCGTCGGCGAGCTTGCGATAAAAGCATGACTTGTAGCCGTTGTGGCACGCGGCGCCGCCGACGTTTTCCACCTTGAGCAGGAGCACGTCCTGGTCGCAGTCCACGCGGATTTCCTTCACGAGCTGGAAGTTTCCCGATTCCTCGCCTTTCACCCAGAACTTGTTGCGCGAGCGGCTCCAGTACGTGGCCTTTTTGGTTTTGATCGTCTGCGCGAGCGACTCGGCGTTCATGAACGCAAACATCAGCACCTCGTTCGTCGTGGCATCGGTGGTGATGCACGGGATGAGGCCGTCGGGGCCGAATTTGGGCTGCAGCGTGACGCCGAGCTCGATCTCGGCGGTGGTGGTGCGGGCGGGGAAGACGTAGCCGTTCATGGTGTTTGCTGGCCGGAAAGTTTTCCGGCGAGTTGGATTAAGTAATCGTAGGAGTAAAGCCCGGTGCGGTGGCCGTCGCTGAAATCGAAACGCAGCGCATAGTTGCCAATGCGCTCCCAGCCGAGCACCTCGACGTCGGGGAATTTCCTGGTTTCGCCGCCGCCGTATTGGTTGCCGAAAATGTCCTGCTCGCCGCGCGTCTCCGCGCTGGGCGAGGCCGCGCGCAGCGCCCCGGCCGGATAATACGTTTCCGTGCCGTCGCTCCAAACGATGGCGACCTCATGGCCGATAAGCTGGATGTTCTGCGGTGTTTTCACTTTTGGGTGGAAAGAAGAAATCTGTTCACGGGCTGAAGAACAGCAAATTAATCTGGTGGGTGGTAGTTGGTAATTTGTAGTTGGTCGTTGGGCCTGACTAAACCGAATGAACCGCCAATGGACGCAATTGACCAATTCCAAAAGCCAAACTGCCAACTACAAATTACTAACTACTATCGGCTCAATTCTGGCTGCACTTGGCGCGGATGCGTTCGAGTTCGCCGAACCAGGTGGCGCGGTTTTTCTTCAGCGATGATTCCAGGCGGGGCGCCTGCGCCTCCATTGCGTCGAGGATTTTTCCCAGCTCGACGGCCGGCAGGGTATAAATCCCGAATTCCGGGGGCTGGACCACGGTGTTCAAAGCGACCGGGCAGTCCCACGAATCAGCCAGCAGGCAGTAATCGCCGAACTCATGCCAGTTCTGCCGCATCAGGCAGTAGGTGAGGGTGAAGGTGGTCTTCCTGGCGCGGGCGTAGTCGCGGAAGCGCCGCGCGTTGGCCATGACTTCCTCATACTTCGCATTGACGCGGATGCTTTCGAGCGTCGCCTTGGTGGCGCCGTCCATCGAGACGGAAAAACTCATCGGGAGATGTTCGAGCACCCGTTCAACCCGGGAATTGTACTGGGTGCCGTTGGTGGTGACGTGACAGGGGGCCGCGAGGTCGTCTGCGATCATCTGGTCCCAAAGCTTGTAATATTCCGTGATGAGGAAGGGCTCGCCGCCCAGGAACTTGAGCTGCTTCACATGCGGCAGGTATTTCCAGAGCGATTCGAAAAACGCGTCGGAATATAGCCGGGGCAAGGGCGGCAGCTTTTCGCGCCGTGCGCGGATGGCGGACGACCAGGATCCCCGGCACATGATGCACTCGAGGTTGCAGGAATTGCTGATCGAGAATTGCAGCTGTTGCGGCCAGGGCGGCGCCTCGTCGGGCACGGCAAATGCGTCGTAATAACGCATGGCGGTGTTGGCAAAAGTTTCCGCCGTCTGGAATTTGCAGAAATCGCAGCCCGGCCCGAATTTGTAGTTCTTCAAGGCCTCGCGCAGGATTTTGATCCGCAGCCCATGCCAGATTTCATCGATGCTGTTTTTTAAGATATTGCCGGCGGGATGCGCCCAGTTATGGCAGCACACCCGCACATCGCCCCGGACGTCGAAATAGAGCGTGGTGTAGGGCGCGTAACAAAGCGAGCGGACGCCCTTGTTCGAAAAATTTCTCGCCTGGTCATAGGCGGTGAGGGTGGCTTGATCCATGTTACATCCTTCGGGTGAAAGGAAATAGACCCGGAAAAATTGTCATTCCGAGCCGTGCGAGGAATGACAAAATAAACGATGTGTCGCAAAGGCATTCTGCATTCGTCGATGCCACCCGGCGTCAATCAGTAGGTCTTACCAGCCTGACTTGATCGGGGGGAATCAACTGCGGCGGGCTTTGGTTTTGGACGGCGTTTTTCAGATCGACGAGCCGCTTGTATTGCTGGCTGAGCGAGGTCACGGCCTTGAGATATTGCTCCGCATCATAGTTGGCGGCGTTGATCTGTCCCACGGCGACCACTTGGACGGCGGTGAGATAAACGGCGTCCACCATTTGCTTGGCCTCCTTCGCCCCCTCGGGCAGGGCACCCGCTTTATCGCAGTCTTCCCAAGCCTCTTCGAGCGCTTTGCTCACCTTTTGGCTCGTGCTTTGCAGTTCCTCCGATTCCTCGGCGCCATCGGTTGCCTTGTCCAATTCGTCGATGCGGTCGACCCCTTCGTGCGCGGCTTCCGCCGCTTCGTGGGCTTGCTCCAACTGCTCCTTGTGCTCGTTCAGCTCCTTGATCCTGGCTGAGATTTCTGCCTGCTTCGCCAGATCCCCTTCACTGTTGTGCAGCGCATCGGTTTCTTTTTTGAGTTCCTGGTCGATCGCGTCGCCGCGGGTTTTCAAGGCCGAGGTCAAGAGGTCAACCGACATGTTGGCGCCCATTTCCAAGGCATCATGGGAGGCTTTGTCGCTTTCCTTCTGCCATTCCTCGATCCGGGCCGCATTGTTTTCCCGCACCGCCTCGAGCCGCTCAAGGGCGGCCTTGACGCCGTCGATCTCGGCCTGGATTTTTGACACATCGTATTTCGGTTCCTGCCGGTCGAGCAAAGTCCGCATATCGAAGTACAGATTGACCCGTGATGGCACAGGGGGCGGAGGCGGCGGGGACGGCTTGAGGACGAGCCTGGCGACGTCGGCCTTGAAGGCTGCGTCGTCAGCCAAGTAAGCCTGCATGAGTTGGGCCAGTCGGGCATATTCCGCCTGGCTGGCCGCGGCTTCCGGTGAATCAGCCTCCAACTGGCGCCCGGCATACTGCTGGTTGTAAGCGTCGGCTTGCGCCATCAAATCATTGTAACGCTCCTGCAGGGCTTCGCGCCGTTGATCGAGATCTTTTTTCAGCGACAGGTTGTCGTCGCTGGAAACAAGCTGGTCTTCCGAAGGCACCGTCATCGGCGGCGGCGGCCGCGCCGCCCGGGCCATGGGCATGAAGGCTAAACATCCGACCAAACATAAAACGGGTAAAAAGTAGCGCATGACCTTCATTGATTTGATGGGGCGATCTAAAATGGGGGAGGAACAAATATATCGTCTATGCCCTTTTTTCGTTTCGGTGGCGTGACACCAGTCTTTGGTGGCGTGACATCCTGCTTTGGCGGCGTGACATCGGGCGCTGGCGCGGGTTTCGTAAACTGAGGTGGATTTACGTTGGCCGGGCCGGAAGAATTTTTGGTGGACTGGTCGGCCGGTGAAACCGTGGTTGCGGCCGGGGCGGTTTGAGTCGTCGCGGGTGAAGAATTCGATTGTGTGACTGTACCCGATGACGTCGCTGAAGGGACAAACACCGCTGGGCCAGTTCCGCCACCCGCGACTCCTTTGTCGAATACCTGGCTTGAATCGTCGGCTGCGCCCTCCCCATTGCTCTTCAGATTGATCTTTGTACGATCGGTTTCGGGAGTGCCAAATGAGCCGGCTGTAGTTCCCGTCGGGTTGATCGTGGCATCACCGTTTTCGCCCGTGGCTTTCTGGCCGTAGTTAACGCCGTTATTCAAGTCACCCATGGCGCTTTTGGTCGCTGGAGCCTGGTTCGGGTTGCTGTTGGAATTTGGCGCATCGCGCAAAACGTCGTTGGCGTCAGGTTGCGCTGGATTCGCCTGAGGCTGGGTGTCCGACCCATTGGGGTAGGTCGGCTCTTTGACGGGAGGATTCTCGTTATTTGGCTCCGTCGTCGTCGTGGTGTTCGCGGGATTCTCGTTGTTTGGCTCGGTGGTTGTCGTGGTGGGGTTCGTCGGATTCTCGTTGTTTGGTTCCGTGGTCGTCGTCGTGGGGTTCTGGGGATTTTCGCTGGCCGGCTCCGTCGTGTTCGTCGGATTCTCGTTAGTTGGTTCTGTCGTCGTTGTCGTGGGGTTCGGAGAAGGTTGGACCGTAGCACCCGGCTCGATGTGAACCGGCCCATCCGTCGGTCCTGTATCCGCCGGAAACGCGGGGTTCTGAGGATTTTGATAAGTAGGTTCTGGAACCGTCGTCGTCGTGGGGTTCGTTGGATTCTCGTTGGCCGGTTCCGTCGTCGTTGTGGTGTTGGTGGGAGTTTCGTTAGCTGGCTCTGTTGTCGTTGCAGGCGACGGTTGCTGCGCGGCCTGTTGTTGTTCATATTTGACCATGTTTTCCAGGCCCTGGACCTTGCCTTGAGCATCCAACATCGGCGCCATGTTGGCATTCGGATCAGTCGCCTTTTCCTTTTCGTAATCGGCTTGGGCTTGGGACGCAGCATCCTGAGCTTGTTTCAATTGATCCTGGTATTTATCCAGATCTTGTTTCGGGCTGTAATCGGTTCCACCGCCTTCGCCATACGCTTTGGGCGGGGAAAAAAGCAGCAGGCTGGGAACGGACGCGAAGGCGCCGGCGGCGATCAGCATGGTCCGCAGCCACGACCGGCGCGACGTCTCGGCCAGACCCGCGGCCGCGGCGTCCCGGGCCGGAGCGCGCTTGGAGCTGGAGCGCGCCGAACCTGCGGCCGCGACCCGGTGTTTGGCGCTCCCGCTGTTGGTCACGATGCAGCGGCACGCGACCGCGCCCACGCGGTGCAAAACGCCGACCAATTTCCGCTGGTCGCGATTGGACAACCGCAAGGAACCGTCCTGCGTTGGCCGCAAGGCGCCGTTGCGGGAGAGCGCGCCGCCTTGAATTAAAAAAATAAAACGACCGTTGGCATCCGCGAGGACGGCTTCGCCGTGCTTGGGCTGGAGAAAAACAATCCCCGCCGAGCCGAATTCATCGCTGTCGTACGGCGTGCCCGCCCCGCTCGGGACAATCTGGGTGATTTGATACTCGCCCAATGGCATGTCACCGAAAGGGAGGACCGGGAGACGATCCGGATTTCCATTGGCCCGCGCGAGTTCGTCATGGGCGCGCGCGCAGATTTTGAACGGACCGGCGAGTAATTTGCCCTTCGCGTCCTCCAATTTGAGTGTCCCGGCATAATCGCGATTGCACGGAAGACGGATGGTAATTTGGTACATGAAGAAGCTGGACAGCTTTGAAAAATCAACTTGGCGCGATCAGAACAAGCCAACGTTGCTCACCTTTTATTCACAACGGGCGAATGCGAGCGGTAATTTGCCGAAATTGTAGGTCGGGCTTTACGCCCGACGCGTCGGGGATAAACCCCGACCTACACCCTTTGGTTTAGAGTGTCGTTTCAAAGCCAGCGAACGCACCCGGGGCGAAGCCGGTTTTGCAAGGACCTTGCGGGTGGGCTTGGTGAGAAGCTGACGATAGCGCAGGGTCATCCGGTCCATGGGGAAATTTTTCGCGGCGGTGGCTCGCGCGGCCGCGCTGAAGCGCCGGTGGAGCGCCCGGTCAACCAGGAGATGGCGCACCTGCCCGGCCATTTCCTTTGGATCGTCCCCGGAGACAAGAAAACCATTCACGCCATGGCCGACTTGCTCGGCGGTGCCTCCGACGGAATTGGCGACGACGGGGAGCCCCACGGCCATCGCTTCAAGCGAAGCGTTCGGGCAGCCGTGTTGATCGGCGACCATCACGAAAATTTTGAACAAGCGCAGAAATGGCGTCACGTCGGAGTGGGGGCCGACAAAATGGATATTCGCGACCTGCTTGGACCGGAGGCGCTCAACCAGCAACGGCCAATAATCCGCGTGGCGCGGATCGATGCCGCCGACGATGATCAACGTCGCACCGGGCAGGCTCGCGTTCAGCTCCGCCATCATATCAATGAGGAAATCAATCCGCTTGCCCGGCATGATGCGACAGGCGGTGCCGATGACCAGGTTGGGATCAGCGCCAGGCGGGAGCGGCGGAGCCGGCTGGAGTTCAACCGGAGGCGGTGCAGGCACTCCGTTCGGAATCATGACAACTTTGCGGCCATCGACCCGCATACCGGGCGGAGCGCCGTCTTGGTATTTCGCGACAAAATGATCGAGTCGCGCCCAGTAGTCGACGGCCCGAAATGAAATCCGGCGCTGGAAGGCGCGGGTGCGTTCCATTTCGGCAAACAAAGCCGGTCCCGGGCTGACCTCGATGAGGCGGACGGATTCCGGCGGGAGAATCTTGGCGAGGAGCAGCTTGATGCGCGGTTCCACGTTCCAAAAGCACACGTTCCGCACGTTCAGCCGCTCAATCAGGCACAGGAGGCGCTCAAGCCGGTCGAGGTAATCAGTGCTGTTATAGACGGAAAAAACCGGGATCCCGCTTTTTTCCAGCACGTCCAAATACCCCTGGCCGTAGATTGTCTCCAAGACGCAAAGCCAGGCCTGATCCGTCCGCGGAAAAGAGCAGAGCAGGTTCATCAACGATCGCTGGGCTCCGCCGATGTTCAGGTTCTCGGTCAGAAACAGCGTGCCGCTGCGGCTGGCGGCTGGATGGGGAAAATCACGGTTCCGGCCATATTTGCCGAGGAGGCACCAGAGCCGCGGCACCAAGTCGAAGTCATTCGGCTTTGGCACCAGGGTCCGGGAACTGTTTTTGAGCAGCTGAGAGATTCCCGCCACGTAGGCGGAAATATCGGACGAGTCCTGGACCAGAATCGCCCGCTCTGGAAGGATCTCGGCGTTGCCCCCGGCATCCGCCGTTACAATCGGGCAACCCGTCTGGATCGCCTCCAGCAATGCCACGCTCAATCCTTCAAAGGCGCTGGTATTCAGAAAAACATCGAACGCGGCATAGTAGCGCTCCGCATCCTGCACCGGGCCGAGCGCCAGAAAATCCGTGACGACATTCAATTCCAGCGCCAGTCGGCAAGTGGCCGTGTAAGCGAGGCGGCCGTGGCCCCATTCGTGATCCCAAGCACCCAGGATCATCAGCTTGACCGGGCGAATTTTTTGAATCTGCGCGAGCACGCGAACGGCGCGGGTGTAGGCCTTTTGGGCCTTGAAGGCCCCCACCATGCCGATGACGAGCGTGTTATTCGCGATGCCGTGGCGTTCACGGATGTGACGCCGGCTTTCCTGCTGCTCTTCCGGAGTGAACCACCGTTGCAATTCATGGCGCAGCACCACCACCGGGCGGGGGCAACCGTCTTCGCGGAGTTGTTCCGCCACGGCTTCGGACACGGCCACGACGAAGGGAATATTCGGGTGATCGAAGGCCGCCGGCAGGTCCTGCCAGGCATGACGGGAATTGTGTATGACCGGGACGGTTTTCACCCCGCGTTCCCACAAAGGCCGGAGCAACTCCGCCTTGATCATGTGGGTGTAAACCAACGGCTCCGGCGAGGCCAGGACTTCGGCGGCGACCGTGTGCAGCTTGGCCGGCATCGCGGCCTGGCTCAGGTGAAAAACCTGGACGTTCGCCTGGTTGCTCAAAGAATAACTGGGGCGGATCTCGTGCAGGACAAATAATTTTGCCGACGCGTTGCGCCGCTGCAATCCGGCCAGCGTCTCCAGCACGATCCGCTCCGCGCCGCCGCGGGCGAGGCTCGGCAGCAGGATATTGATATGGCTGGCCATCAAAAACTGCGGCGCGGCGGGCTGCCGCGGCGCCGGCTGGTTGAGCGGCATCACCAGGTTTTGCCGGGCCGGCGCGCTGTGGGTGCCGTTTCCGTTGGCGGAGGTTTCCAGCCCGTATTCCGCATAAAGTTTGGCGAGCGCGCTGCCCGGTTTCGGATTTTCTTTTTCTGGCACCACGTCGAACAGGCGTTTTCCACGATAGAAACCGCCGTGCTGTTTGAGTGCGCGCCAAAATTCATTGATCCAGTGGATCGCCATCCAGCCGGACGGAAGGGGATCCTCGCCGAGGGCAAAGGGCCGGACCTGGCCCCACCACGACTCTTCGTTCCAAACGCCAGATTGGATATAGCGGGTCAGGCGCAGCCGGCGGACCATCTCTGAAAGCACCCGGTTTGGCATCAGCCATTCACTGTGCTCATCGGCCTGGCGGGCGACCCGGGCATAGACCGTTTTCATGAGGCGGCTGCGGGGAGGACATTTCATGATGTTTCCCACCACGCCGACGCGATGCGGCCGGAAGACATACGGTTCTTTAAAGTTAAGCGGACGCAGGCAGGTCACATCCATGTCCACCCAATAACCGCCTTTCTCGTAAAGCAGTTTGTAGCGGAAAAGATCGGAGAACGGCGAACTGAAGCTGCCCTTGCCAACTCCGCACTCCAGGTCGGTGTCCGCTTTTTTGATGATCCGCTTCCGCGGGATGATTTTGTTGGCGTCCTGCAACACCACTTCCTTCGGCAGGGGCGTCTGGATTTTATCATAGACCCACAGGTGGAACTCATGCCCGTGCCGGAGAAAAGACTTGATGGTGAGGAGCTCCATCTTCGAGAGGGTGGGGCCGATCCATAAACCGTGCACGATGCGGTTGTCGGCGGACAGCGGGCGGACGGTGGGCGCGGGTTTTGTTTTGGCGTGCTGCGCTTTTGGCTTTGCGCCATGGGCGGCCGGGGCCGGCCGGGAAACTTTTGCGTCCAGCAACGATTCCGCGTCGTCCCAGTTTTTCCAGCCGCGTTTTCCGACGCCGCCATTGATGAAATGCAAAAACGCCGGGTGCGGTTTGGCCGTGCCGTTGCTGGCGCCGTGGCGCAGGGCATAGCTTTCGTTCGGAAATAATTCGCGGGCTGACACCGTGGCGCGCTTGGCCCGGGGCACGCGGTCCAGCGGATCCACGATGAAATTAAAATCGCGGGGCAGCATCGGGTGGTTTTGCAGACCCAGCTGCCACACCGTGGCCACCAGGCTGCCTTGGTCGCGGACCTGCCAGTAATGATCCTGGAAAATACTGAGCGTGTTTTGGTGCCAGCGTTCCATGAACCCGGCCGAAGCCTCGTCAAAAACAAAGACGCCGCCGTTCCAATGCTGCCACGTCTTCGGGGTGATTTTCACCCCGAACTTTTGGTGGATGGCCGCGTGGAGGTGCTCGCATTCGGGGCTGGTGCAGTGGCAGTTCACGGTATGGCGGCTGAACTGGCGGAGGCTGCAATGGTCGGCGGCAAACGAAACCGGCCCGCTTGCCTGGTCGAAAATCGTGTCGACGCGCTGGTCGACTGCGATCACGTCGTTGTCGAGATAACAAAACCGGCGCCGCTCGCGGGCCAGGATTTTATGCAGCGAGGTCTTGAGAAAAATACTGGCCTGGTGCTGGTTCAGGCCGGCCGGGATCTCGGGTGCGATCACCTGGTCGCAATCCAATTCCAGG
>DASYOA010000060.1:0-12285 GCA_036008265.1 Opitutaceae bacterium | reverse complement strand
TCCTCTCGCTCGAGGGCGCCGCGCAAAAATTTCCCTCCGAGCTTTCCGGCGGCATGAAAAAACGCGTCTCCATCGCCCGCGCCCTCGTCATGGAGCCCCAGCTTATTCTCTACGACGAACCCACCAGCGAGCTCGACCCCGTCATGTCCGCCACCATTGGCGAGATCATCGCCACGCTGAAGCAGGAGTTCCAAGTGACGAGCATCGTCGTCTCCCATGACCGCGACCTCACCCTCACCATCGCCGACCGCGTCGCCATCCTCATGCAAGGCAAGCTCCTCGCCGTTTGCACTCCCGCCGAGTTGCGCGGGACCAAGGACCCCGTCATCGCCGATTTTCTCAACCCGCAGATCGATTTAAAGAATCCCCGTTACAAACAACTGGAGGTCACAACATGAACAACGCACAAATGACGGCCCGCATCGGTCTCTTCTTCCTCGTGGGCGCCGTGCTCATCTGGATCACCTTCGAAGCTCTGCACAACGGCGGCTTCCACCGCCACAGCGGCTACGTGCTCACCGCCCGCTTCGACACGCTGAAGGAGCTCAAGGTCGGTGACGAAGTCCGCATGGCCGGCGTATTGGTCGGCAGCGTCGAGACGACCAACCTCGTCAATCACCGCGCCGAGGCCGTCCTGCGCATCAGGCCCGAGATCCAAATCGCCCGCGATTCCACCGCCACCATCTCCAGCGCCGGCCTGCTCGGCACCAATTACATCTCGTTCGATCTCGGCACGGTTGATCAATTTTATCCACCCGGCGCGGAGGTCCAGACCCAGGCCAGCGCCGACCTCAACAGCGTCATGTCCCAGATCGGCGACCTCAGCCACAAGCTCGAGGCCGCGTTTAGTTCCATCACCAACATCACCCAGGGCGAGAACGGCCAGCCCGGCCTCTTCCAGCGCCTCGACAAGCTCGTCGCCGACAATGGCGACAAAGTCACCGCCACGATGACCAACCTCCGCGAGATCACGACGAAGATCAATCAAGGCCAGGGCACCATCGGCCGCCTCGTCAACGACCCCAAGATGCATGACGAATTGGTCGCCGCCATCGAGGAAATCAAGGCCGACGCCACGCAGGCAAAAGGCTTCATCGCCAATGCACAGGACATCGTCGACCAGGTCAAATCCGGCCAGGGTGCGCTCGGCACGCTCATCTACAACCAGGAGGCCGGCGACAACATCAAGCGTGTCGCCCAAAATGTGCGTGAACTCACCGACAAGCTCAACAAAGGCCAGGGCACGCTCGGCCGGCTGATCAACGACGACAGCCTCTACACCCAGACCCAGGGTGTGCTGAAAAAAGCCGACCAGGCGTTTGACAGCATGGGCGACTCGAGCGCGATCAGTGCCGTCGGCGTCGCCGCCAACGCGCTGTTCTGAGCGGTAAAACACCCGGGCCGCAAATCTCGGCGTGCAAGTTGTGGCGGACCCGCGCCTTCGAGCTCGCCGCCTCCAGGCACGAATGGGGTGATTTTGCGGTTTGAAAACACCTCCTTGTGCGCCAGAATCGTTCCTGCGTGAAGCCTGCGAAAACAGCGATGCTCTGGCCCATCCTCGGAGGCGTTCGCTTCCTTCTGGCCATGATCGTCGCCGGGGAGCATGTGGTTTTATTTTCACCGGTGTACGGATTGGGCCGCAGCCTCGCCAACATGTCGGCCCTGGCGGCGGTGCTCGGTTTCCTGGTGATCTCCGGTTTCTCCATCGCCGCTTCCTACGAAAGCAGGCCGCACGGCTTTTATCGTCGACGGGCCATTCGGATCATCCCGCTCTATGTGCTGGCCATTGTGGCCGGCGCCGTCTGCACGCGGGCTTTCGGTGGAGTTGTGGCCGCAGGCCGCGGCTACGTCTTCACCACGCCTCCATGGTCCGAGGTCGTGCAAAATCTTTTCTTTGCGCAGGGCTTCACCGTCGGGAGCATCGGGACGAATACGGTGATCTGGTCTTTGTCCATTGAGGTTCTTTTTTATCTGCTTACGCCCTGCCTCAGTCGCCTTTCGCAAGCTGGGCTAGGGTTGATTGCCGGTGCTTCCTTTGGGCTCTTCCTGCTTTATCCCCTTTTCGCCGCTCCCTACTACAATGACATGCGGTACGGTTCGGCAGTGGCCATGCTGGGTTGGGCCTGGCTATCGGGCTTTATTGCCTTTCGGCATCGCGATCACCTTGCCGCTGCATTGATTGTCCTTTGCCTGTTCATTGCGGCCCTCGATGGCAACCCGTCCTTTGTGCATACGCATTGGCCGATTACACTCGGCATCGTCGCGATTGCCATCGGCTTCGGCCAGCGCATGCACGGGCCGCAGTGGCTGGCCGCCACGCTCTCATTACTCGGTGACGTGAGTTATCCGCTCTATCTGCTCCATATGCCGATTTTCATCGTGCTTTATGGACTTCGCCTGCAGCTCACGACGGGCGGATACTTTCTTATCGCGATCGGTATTTCAGCCGTTTTCGACCGACTCTATGATCTGCCGATAAAACGCCGGCTCACTGGCCTTGCGAAATCCAAGGCGCGACCGATCAAAGACCAAGCCGTGCCGGTGTTGCCCTGACGGACACGACCGTTCCGAAGTCGCCGCCACCGCGCTGTTCCGAGCCAAGGCAGATTCACCACAAAGACACGAAGCGAGATCCTTTGGACCGAACTCGCCTGCCCTTCGTAGCTCGCAGAGCGAAGGAGGGTGTTCTTCGCTCCTTCGTGGTTAAAATCGAAAACCTACCGCTTCAAAAACGCCTCGAAGGCGCCGCCGAAGAGGTTCTTCACGTCGCGCGCGATTTCATCCTCGGTCACCGTCCAGCCGGTGGCGACAAGATCGGCATATTTGTCCTTCAGCACCTTGCCGATGATGGCGCGCGAGTGCGTCCACTTGTAGATGATCTGGTCGAGCACGCGGGCGTCGGAATGTTGCGGGGTGACGCTGAGGCCGAGCAGCTCGAGCCTCATCCGCGTCATGTCCTCGATAATGACCGGGTTGTTGGTGAACCACCAGCAGCCGAAGATGTGCAGGTTGCGGAATTTCCGCGCCATCACGCAGGCCTGGTGCTGGTTTTCGCGCGAGAGGACCGTCATCGTGAATTTCACGTCGGGGTTCGGCCCGATGAGGCGCTCGTAGGCGTCGAGATCGGCGCGGCCCAGCGCGTCGCCGGCGAGGCGGAGCAGCGGGTTGACGTCGCGTTTGACTCCGGGCATCAGCGCAAAAGCCAGGCCGGTCTCGCGGCAGAAGGGCAGGATGGCCTGGTCGATCAGCTTCGTGGTCGGCGATGAATCCGGATAGCTGTACCGGTAATCCAGCGAGACCATCACATACAGCGCGTTGATTTTTTTCGCCCAGTCGGCGAGGAAGCGGCGGACTTCGCTGATGGTTTTGTCGGTCAGCTCGGTGATGACGTCGTAACCCCAGCCCTTGAGCTTCGGCGCAGTCTGCGGCCACGCCAGGATCAACGGGTCGATGCGCAGCGCGGAGGTGAAACGCGAATCGCGCTTGAAGCCTTTTTCCCAGACCGGCCGCTCGAGGTCGTCAAAGGGCGAGTTGGTCATGCAGATGGTGTGCACACCGGCGAGTTCCATGCACTTCGTGGTGTAGGCCGCGGGCTTCTGCGCCGCGAACCACTTGCGGATCTTGGGCAGGTCGCGCTTCTTCACGTCGAGGCCGAGCTTGTTCAGCACGGTCAGGACGCCCCGGCAGGCTTCGGAAATCGGCGAGTTCTCGATAAAAAGTTTTTCCCAAACGAGGTCGGCCTGTCCGGCCGTCGAAAGCTTCCAGAATTTTTCATACGGCATGTCAAGATAGCGGAAGACCTCGGCGATGAGATAATGATAGGTCAGCAGCTCGTCGATGCCCCAGAGAAGAAGCGGGCCAAACGCCGGATCGTAGAGATGCGTGTGGATGTCGTAGACCGGCGTGGTTGTGACGAGGCGGTCGATGACACGCGGGAGTTGGGCGCGAGCGAGTGGCTTCTTCATGGGGATACGATGAGGATTATATTATTTCAGGAATTATATCTTCGGTCCGCCTTGTGCGAGGTTGCGCGCACGCAGGCGCAGGCCGTTGAGCCGGATGAAGCCGGCTGCGTCGGTCTGGTTATACCAGCTCTTCACGCCTTCCATCGACGCGATGTTCATGTCGTAGAGCGAATACTTCGACTTGCGGCCGCAGGTGATGACATTGCCCTTGTAAAGCTTCAGGCGCACCGTGCCGGAAACATGACGCTGGCTTTCGTCGACGAGGGCTTGCAGCGCCTCGCGCTCGGGCGCGAACCAGAACCCGTAGTAAACCAGCTCGGCGTATTTCGGGATGAGCGAGTCGCGCAGGTGCATGACCTCGCGGTCCATCGTGAGCGACTCGACCTGGCGGTGGCCGTGCATGAGGATCGTGCCGCCCGGCGTTTCATAAACACCGCGCGACTTCATGCCGACAAAGCGATTTTCAACGAGGTCCACCCGGCCGATGCCGTGCTTGCCGCCGAGCTTGTTGAGCGTTTTCAACACGCCCGCGGGCGAAAGTTTCTTGCCGTTCACCGCGACGCAGTCGCCGCGCGCGAATTCCAGCTCGACGTATTCCGGTTTGTTCGGCGCGTCCTCGGGCGAAACGGAAAGCTTGAACATGGCCTTGTTCGCCTTCGTGGTCGGGTCGAACCACGGGTCTTCAAGGATGCCCGCCTCATAGGAGATGTGCAGGAGGTTCCGATCCATCGAATACGGCTTCTTGAGCGAGGCCTCGACGGGGATTTTGTGCGTCCGGCAATAATCGATCATCTCGGCCCGGCCGGGAAATTCTTCCCGGAAGGCGTCGATTTTCCACGGCGCGAGGATATTGAGCCGCGGGGCGAGCGCCATGTAAGTGAGCTCGAAACGGCACTGGTCGTTGCCCTTGCCGGTGGCGCCGTGCGCGACGGTGTCGGCCTTTTCCTTTTTCGCGATCTCGATCTGCGCCTTGGCGATGAGCGGCCGGGCGATGGACGTGCCGAGGAAATACTGGCCTTCATAAACCGCGTTGGCGCGGATCATCGGGTAAATAAAGTCGCGCGCGAACTCTTCCACGAGGTCAAGCGTGTAGTGTTTCGAGGCGCCGGTCTTTTTCGCCTTTTGCGGCAGGCCGCGCAGTTCCTCCTCCTGCCCGATGTCGGCGGCAAAAGTGACGATCTCCGCGTCATAAGTTTCGCGGAGCCACTTGACGATGACGGACGTGTCGAGTCCGCCCGAGTAGGCGAGGACGATTTTCATGGTGGAACCGCCAATAAAAACCGCCAAGAACCGCGAGGCAATGAATTTAAGGCCACAGATAGCGGGCGAAATTCACTGCTAAACTGTTTTTAACCGCGGATGCACGCAGATGAACGCGGATTATGTATGGAAAAGAAAGGCATCTTACTTGAAGACCAAACCTACCGAATTATCGGCGTGGCCATGGAAGTATTGAATACTTTGGGTCACGGATTGCACGAAAAGCCGTACGAAAACGCATTGGTGGTTGAATTTTCTTTGGAAAAAATCCCGTTTGGGCAGCAACGACGGTTTCCGGTCATTTACAAGACGGTCCAAGTCAGCGAGTACGTCCCTGATCTGATTGCCTATGGTACAGTGATCGTGGATACCAAAGTCATTGATCGCATCACCGATCACGAACGCGGTCAGATGATGAACTATCTGCGGATCAGCAGCCTGTCAGTCGGACTGATCTTAAATTTCAAGCGAGCAAAGCTCGAATGGGAGCGTCTCGTTCTCTCTGAAAATCCGCGTTAATCTGCGTTCATCCGCGGTTAAACAAACAAGCGCCCTGCCCTTATTTGCGGTTGGAACTCGCCAGCGCTTCAAGGATGGCTTTTTGCACGTGCAGGCGGTTTTCCGCCTGGTCGAAGATGATCGAGCGCGGATTATCCAGCACCGCCTGTGCGACTTCCTCGCCCGGGTGCGCGGGCAGGCAGTGCATGAAATACGCATCGGGCTTGGCCTCGGCAAAAAGTTTTCCCCTCACGGCATACGGCGACATGATGCGGCTGCGTTCCTTCGCCTCCGCTTCCTTGCCCATGCTCGCCCACACGTCGGTGTAAACGATGTCCGCGCCGCTCACCGCCTCATACGCGTCGTTCGTGAAGTGATACGAATTGGCGAAACCCTCGGCCCGGAGCAACGCGTTGATTTCCGGGCCCGGCTCGTAGCCTTTCGGCCCGGCGAGCGAAATTTTCATGCCGAAGAGCGCCGCCCCGAGAATCCACGAGTTGGCCATGTTGAAGCGGGTGTCGCCGAGGAAGGCGATCTTGCGCCCGCGCAGCGCCCCGAACAGGTCGCCGCCCGGGCCGGCCCAGCGCTCGGCCGCCGTAAATGCGTCGGCATAGATCTGGCAGGGATGAAGGAAATCCGTGAGTGCGTTGATGACCGGGATGCTGCCGTGCTGGGCCAGGTCGGTCACCTCGGCATGGTCGAAGGTGCGCACGATGAGCCCGTGCACGAAACGCGAGAGCACGCGCGCGGTATCGGCCACCGATTCGCTCCGGCCGAGCTGGATGTCGGTTTTATTGAGAAAAATCGCGTGGGCGCCGAGCTCGTGCAGGCCTACCTCGAAGGAAACCCGTGTCCGCGTGCTCGATTTGGAGAAAATCATCGCCCAAGTCTGTCCCGCGAGCACAGGCGTAGCCGAGCCGCGCTGCTGTTTGAACTTCGCCGCGCGCGCAAAAATTTCGGCAACCTCGTGGGCCTGGAAGTCGGTCTCCTTGAGAAAGTGCTTCATGGAAAACGGTCAATCTAAGCCCCCGGCCGGCCGCGCACGAGTGAAAAATGCGCCAAAAAACGCCGAATCACCTCAGTGTAACATGGGCGTTTTCCCCGCTATGATGCATGGTTCTGATTTTAACAGAAGGTCGCAAAGGGCACGAAGAGCCTGGGGTTGGCTCGAACCCAGTTTCCAATCGGCGCTGTTTGGAAACCTTGTGGGCGGGGTGAGGGCACCCCGCCTACATCTTTGTTTCCTTCACGCTTTCGCCACCAGCGCAGCGCGGATGATTTCCACCGAGCGCGCCAGTTCCGCCGGCGTGGCCACCAGCGGGGGCAACAGACGGAGGACATTGCCGCCGGCCGGGGCCACGAGCAGGCCGCGCTCGCGCAAAGCGGCGACGTAAGGGGCGGTCTCCGTCGCCAGTTGGACGCCGACCAGGAAGCCGCGGCCCCGCACCGCCTTCACCTGTGCGGGGAAATCCACCGCGAGTTTTTCCAGCGCCGCGATCCACGGCCCGCTGGAATGCGATACATGCTCCAGCAGTTTTTCGCGTTCGATGACGTCGAGCACCGCCAGCGCCGCCGCGCACGCGAGCGGCGTGCCGCCGAACGTCGTGCCATGAGAACCGGGTTGAAAAAGCTCCGCCGCGTTTTCGCGCACCCAGATCGCGCCGATGGGAATGCCGCCGCCCAGGGCCTTCGCCATGCCGATGGCATCGGGCAGGATGCCGGCGTGCTCAAACGCATAGAATTTTCCGGTGCGGCCAATGCCGCATTGCACCTCGTCCAGCAGGAGCAGCAGGTTGTGCCGGTCGCACAAGGCACGCAGGCCAAGCAGAAATTCCGTCGTGCACGGATTGATCCCGCTTTCCCCCTGGATGGTCTCGACAAAAATCGCCGCGGTCTGTCCGTCGATGAGATCGGAGAAACTCTGCAGGTTGTTCAGCTCGCCAAATGCGAAGCCCGGCACGAGGGGGCGGAATCCCTTCTGGATTTTCTCCTGTGGCGTGGCGCTCATGCCGCCGAACATGCGGCCGTGAAAGGCATTTTTCGCGCAGATGATTTTATAGCACTTCCCTTCTTCGCCACCGGATTTTTTCACGCCATGCAGACGAGCCAGCTTGATCAGCCCTTCGTCGGCCTCGCCACCGCTGTTGCAAAAAAATACCCGGCCCGGGCCGGCCCGCTGCACGATCCGCCGCGCAAGCTCGGCCTGGTTCGAGTTGCGAAACAGGTTGCTGACATGGATCAGCTCGCCCGCCTGCCGCTGCACGGCCGCGACCCAATGCGGATGGCAATGGCCCAACGCACTCACCGCGATGCCCGAGGTAAAATCAAGGTAGCAATTACCCTGGTCGTCCCACACCTGCGCGCCGAGGCCCCGCGCCAGCGTCAGGCTGGCGCGCGCGTAGTTTTTCATCACAAACGCGTCGTAGAGGTCGGCCGTGCTGGTGCGGACGATGCCGGGGGAGCTCATTTGAATTATTTTCTCCATATCGCTGCCGTTTTCTTTCTCAAACTTTTGCCATCGGTGCGAGAATGATTGTAGGTCGGGGTATATCCCCGACGTGTCGGGCGTAAAGCCCGACCTACATCGTTTGTGTCCGAGCAAGCCATTATCGCCTGCATCAGCCTTGGACAATTTCCGTGCCGATGCCTTTGTCCGTGAAAATTTCCAGGAGCAGGCTGTGCGGCAGGCGGCCGTCGATAAAATGCACGCGCTGCACGCCTTCCTGCAGCGCGCGGATGGCGCTCGCCACCTTGGGGCGCATGCCTTTGTCGATGACGCCCTTTTTCTTCAGGTCTTCCACCTGGCTGATTTTCAGCGTCGAAATGAGCGAGGATGCCTCGGGCGGGTTGGCGAGCAATCCCGGCACATCGCTCATGTAAACCAGCCGGCGGGCGCGCAACGCGCTGGCGACGCGGCCGGCCACGAGATCGGCGTTCACGTTGTAAGGCTTGCTGTCGTAGCCTTCGGCCACGGGTGAGATGACAGGGATGAAACCGTCGGCGATCTCCTTTTTGATGAGCTTGGCCTTCACCTCCATGACTTCGCCGACATAACCAAGGTCAACCGGGTTGCCGTCATCATCGGTCGTGAGCTTCTGGCAAACGAGCACGGTATCGCCCGGCATGCTTTTCGGCTTGGCCTTGGCGGTGGCGATGGCATCGCAAACATCCTTGTTCACGATTTCATCGAGGGTTTTTTTCACGAGTGCGATGGTGGCCTCGTCGGTGACGCGCAGGCCGTTGACAAAGTTCGCCTTCAAGCCGGACGACTCCATCGCCTTCGTGATGGTCTTGCCGCCGCCATGCACGACGACGACGTTGATGCCGACCGCGGCAAAAAACGCGATATCGTAGGCCACGCGCGCGCGCGCGGCCGGATCGGGATCATCCATAAAACTGCCGCCGTACTTCACGACGAACGTCGAGCCGTGAAAATCCTGGATGTAAGGCATTGCCTCGAGCAGCACCTTCGCTTTCGCGGTGACTTCAGTGACGTCCATGTGTGGTCAGCAAACGCCACCTTGGGCGGCGGGTGGAAAAACTGGCTGGAGAAAAATGTTCACGCGAAATTTTTTGGGCAGGGATGTTGTAATGCACTCGCGGTGCGTATTTCCACAATAATTTTCAAGCCGGCCAACCTCGCCACCATTTCGTCACACAAGGAAACTGCCATAAATTTGAAAGCGGCGGCAAAAAATCAGCTTCACTCCGCGCGCCAACGCGACCACTTCTCATGTGTGTCCAGCACTTCCCTCGCCTTCTCCTCACGCGCCGCGCATCGCACCTGGCTTGCCACGCAAGCCGCCCTGCCCGCGGGTTTCCGCGTGGGCACCACTCGTTTCGACTTCACGCCGCATGAGGCGCCGAAGCCGGCGAAGATGACGCTCACGCTCATTGCGCTCGACCAGCCGTCGCCGGATTTCGCGGCGGTCTTCACGCGCAACGCCTTTCCCGGCGCGCCGGTCGTCATCGGCCGCCAGCGGCTGGCCGAGCCCGCCCTCGGCGCCATCATTGTCAACAACAAGATTTCCAACGTCTGCGCGCTTGGCGGCGTGGAGACGGCCGAGCGCGTCTGCGCCGGGACCGCGCAGTTGCTGAAATTTTCGCCCACGGAAATTCTGCCGAGCTCGACCGGCGTCATCGGCTGGAGCTTGCCGGCGGACGCCATGCTCGCCGCGCTGCCGCAGGCCGCGGCGGCGCTGGCCGGCGGTTCCGTGCTGCCCGCGGCGGAAGGCATCATGACCACCGACCTTTATCCCAAAGTGCGGCGGGCCGCGGTCGGCGGCGGCAGCATCGTGGGCATCGCCAAAGGCGCGGGTATGATCGAACCGAATCTCGCGACCATGCTGGTCTATGTGTTGACCGACGTCGCCATCCCGCGCCATGAACTCCGCGCGATGCTCGCCCGCACGGTCGAGACGAGTTTCAACACCATCAGCATCGACAGCGATACCAGCACGTCCGACACCGTGGTGCTGGTCTCGTCGGGCAAGGTACCGTGCGCGGACTACACCGAGTTCGAGCGGGCGCTGGCCGTCGTCTGCCGCGATCTCGCGGAAGACGTCGTGCGCAACGGCGAGGGCGTGCGGCACGTCATCCGCGTGCAGGTGCGCCGCTCACCCGACACCGTGATCGCGCGCGCCCTGGGCAAGGCCATCGTCAACGCGCCGCTCTTCAAGTGCGCCGTGGCCGGCAACGATCCCAACGTCGGCCGGCTTGTCCAGGCCATCGGCAAATATGTGGGCGGGCACGCGCCGGCGCTCGACTTGTCGCGGCTGCGGCTGCGCCTGGGCGGACTGGAGATCTTTTCCGCCGGCGCCTTCCGGCTCGACCCGGAAAAAGAAACCGCGCTGGTCGCGCACCTGCGATCGGCCGAGCTTTACGCCAGCGTGCCGCCGAAAGACGGCGTGTTCGCGCCGCCGGTCGATTTTCCGCCGCACGAACGGTGTGTGGAAATCGAAGTCGACCTGGGTGGCGGCACGGCGGAAGCGACCATCCTCGGCGGCGATCTCACCCACGAATACGTGAGCGAGAATGCGGACTACCGAAGCTGAGCGTGCTCAGCTTCGGAACGTTCAACATCCAACATTCAACACTCAACGTTCAAGTAGGACATCTTTTCCTAAATTATCCGTGCTGGCACCCTCATCCTTGGACGTTGAGTGTTGAATGTTGGACGTTGAATGTTCTAACGAGACCTCGGGTCTCGTTAGTCAGCGATTCACATGCACAACCTTCGCCGGCGGGAAGCCGTTGAAGTAGGTCGCGGACGCATGGCTGTAGGCACCGATGTTGACGCTGTAAACAAAGTCGTCGCGCTCGAGGTCGGGCAGGTTCTCCGCCATCGAGACAACGTCGAGCGCATCGCACGTCGGGCCGAAGACCGAGCTGATTTCCGTCGCGCCTTTCTTGAACGCTTTGACCGGATATTTGCAGTGGTCAAAAATGACGCCCGAGTAGGTGTGATAAACACCGTCGTTGATGTAGTAGCAGGTCTTGCCGTCGCGCACGGCCTTGCCGATGACCTTCGAGACGGCGATGCCGGCCGAGGCGACGAGAAAACGGCCCGGCTCGGCGAGAATCTGGACGTCCTTGGGAAACAGGCGGTCGAGCTCGGTGTTGATGACCTTGGCCAGCTCGCGAAACGGCTTCACCGACGAATCATACGGCGCGGGAAAGCCGCCGCCGATGTCGAGCAGGTTCATCTTGGTGTAGCCGCGCTCGCGGGCTTCCTTGAAAATGGAGGCCGAGAGGTTGATCGCCTGGACGTAATTTTCGAAATTCGTGGTCTGGCTGCCGACGTGAAAGCTGATGCCTTCGACGACAAGGCCGGCCTTGTCCGCCGCGAGGATGAGATCGACCGCCTCGCCGGGCGAGGCGCCGAACTTGGAGGAGAGTTCAACCATCGCGCCGGTGTTGGGCACCTTGAGGCGCAGCACGAGGCCGGCGCTGGGCGCGTGCTTTTTGATCTTCTGGATTTCCTCGAAATTGTCGAAGGTGACGAGCGGCTTGTACTGGTTCAGCTCCTCGAGCGTCTCGGTGGGCTTGGTCGGGTTGGCGTAGATGATCTTGTCCCAGATCCACTGCTGCCGCGCCTTGGCGGGCATCTTCTCGATATACTGGTGCACGATCATGAACTCCGGCATCGAGGCGACATCGAAGCTCGCGCCTTCCTTGAAGAGCGTCTGCACGATGGCGGGATCGGGATTGGCCTTGACCGCGAAATAAACCTGCACGCGCGGCAGGTAGCGCCGGAACTGGCGGTAGTTTTTGCGCAGCTCATCGTGATCGATCACGAAAAGCGGCGTGCCATTCTCCTTGGCCAGCTTCTTCAATCCAGACAGCGGAATCATGGTGATCGTTTTGAAAAAATGGCCGATCGGTTCACCGCGCTCAACAACCGCCGTCCTTGAGCAGGAAATTCTTGAACTGCCACGGATCCTTCAGGTCAAGGTCGGGCTTGTTGTAACCTTTGAATGCGTTGGGCATGTCTTTCAACGGCGTCCAATCGGAGGACTTCGAGATCCACCGGCCCAGGTACGGTTTTGAAATATCGAGGATG
>DASYOA010000059.1:0-4319 GCA_036008265.1 Opitutaceae bacterium | reverse complement strand
TCGAGGCGCAGTTTCGTGCCGGCGGCGGTGAGCGGCTGGTTGTCGCGCTTGACCTGCGCGACGGCGCGTGTGGCGATTTCAACGATGGTGGGCTTGTCCGCGTTGAAGACGTAGCGACGCTGCGCCGGCGAGCAACGCGAGTTCGGTCGCGGCGATGCCGGTGCCGCGGTCGTTGTGCGTGTGGAGCGAAACGATGGTGGCGTCGCGGCGCGTGAGGTGCGTGCACATCCATTCGATCTGGTCGGCATGGACGTTGGGCGTGGCATACTCGACGGTGGCGGGGAGGTTGAGGATGATTTTTTCCTGCGCGGTCGGCTGCCAGACGTCGGTCACGGCCTCGCAAATTTCGAGGGCGAACTCGAGCTCGGTGCTGGTGAAGCTCTCGGGCGAGTATTCGAGGCGCAATTTCGTGCCGGTGGCGATGAGCGGCTGGCCGTCGCGCTTGACCTGGGCGACGGCGCGCGTGGCGATGGCCACCACGGCAGCCCGGTCCGCGTTAAAGACGTAACGGCGCTGCGCGGGCGAGGTGGAGTTGTAGAGATGGAAGATGGCGTTCTTCGCGCCGCGGAGCGACTCGAGCGTGCGCGCGACCAGGTCTTCGCGGCACTGGCAGAGCACCTGGATGGCGACATCGTCGGGAATGCGGTTTTCCTCGATCAGGCGGCGGGTGAAATCAAATTCGATTTGCGAGGCCGACGGGAAGCCGACCTCGATTTCCTTGAAACCGATCTTCACGAGCAACTCAAAGAATTCGAGCTTCTCCTCGACGTTCATGGGCTGGGCGAGAGCCTGGTTGCCATCGCGCAAATCGACGCTGCACCAGATGGGCGGGTGGGTGAGCGTGCGGTTGGGCCACTGCCGGTTGGGCAATGGGACGGGCGGAAATGGGCCGTATTTGGTGACAGGTGGAGCTTGCATGGAAATCAGCGGAAGGTGTTGTAAATGGGAAAATTCAGACGCGCAACAGCCGCGACCAGGGCGGCGGACAAACCAACAGGCGGGCGCACGATCGGCTGCTACGCAGCCCTTTCATGGATCGTGCGGCTAAATAAGTCGAAGCGCCTGGAGAAATCGTGACATTTACAGCTCGGTAGAAAATCCCGCTGGTTGCAGTGTGTCAAGGGCTTCCTCACGGGTGCGATGCCAGGGAAAGGCCGCATTTTCTTGGGATTAATTTTATGTAACAAATTGTAACCGGCTGCCATCCAAGCTCGTCTTGCCTGATGTGTATGACGCTGTTTCCATAACCATATGCCTGATGAGACGTTCGACCTGGCAGGCTGCCTCGAACGCGTGCACCGACGCGATCAGGCGGCTGCACGCGAACTGGTTGAGCATCTTCACCCGCTTGTCATCCGCATCGTCCGCGCGCATCTCCCGCGACGCGTTGCTGAGGAAGATCTGTCGCAGGAAATCTTTTTGAAAATGTTTACCCGCATCGAACAATACAAAGGCAGCGTGCCCTTCAGCCATTGGGTCTCGCGCATTGCGGTGACGACCTGCATCGACCAGTTGCGGGCGCAAAAACGCCGTCCCGAGTTCCGCTGGGCTGATCTCTCCGAGGGTGAGGCCGGGGTGCTCGACAGCGTTCTGACCAACGAGAGCGACGTTGCGCCGGATGCCGCGCTTGCCGCCAGCGAACTGGTGCATAAACTGCTGGATCAGCTCAAACCCGAAGACCGGCTGGTCGTCCAGCTCCTCGACCTCGAGCAAAAATCCATTGCCGAGATCAGCGAGATTACGGGCTGGAAACAATCGCTGGTCAAGGTGCGCGCCTTCCGCGCGCGCCGGAAATTGAAAAAACTTTTCGAAGAACTCAAACGAATGGAAAAATCATGAACACGCCCGATCCCCGTTGGCAGCGCCTCGCCGCTGCCGCCCGCCAGATTCGCGACGAGCGTGACACCGCCGCCCCCCCCGGCTTTGCCACGCGCGTGGCCGCGCACGCCTTTGCCCGGGTGGAACAGCCTTTCTCCGTGCTCTTCGCCCGTTTCTCCTGGCGCGCACTCGGTTTTGCCGCACTCCTCACGCTGGCCAGCGTCGCCGCCAACTATTCATCCATTTCTGCGCTCGTTTCGAGTTCGGATGACGATTCCGCCTCGCGCGAAATCGTAAACGAAATTGTCAACCTCTCCTAAATCCATGGGTCGTTCGCTCCAAGTCGGGTTTGTTTTTTTCGCCATCTTTGTTGCCGGGATGTTCACCGGGGGATTTCTGACGCTGCGCCGGGCAAAACATATTCAGGAGCAGGCGCAAAAAAATGCCCAGCAACAGCAAGCTGCCGTCCCGCCGATCGTCCCCTTTGTGATGCGGCAGATGCTTGGTGAGCTCGACCTGACGCGCGACCAGCGGAAAGAATCCAACCGGATTCTCTTTGAAGGCGCCGAGACCCTGCGCGTGCTGCATCGCGAGACGGACTTTGCCCTCGATCGCCTGCAGGACGATGTGGACAAAATCCTGACGCCCGACCAGCGCGAGAAGCTCGGGATACTCAAGGATGCGCAGCGCGCCAAACTTCAAGCACAACGCGAAGCGGTGCAGAACTTTCTCAAACAACGTCGTGACAATGAAGCCGCTCCGGCTTCCCCGGCGACCCCCGCGGCAAGTGGCAATGGGTCACCGTCGCCGGCTGCCGCTACGCCGGCCCAGCCTGCACCGGCGCACTAGCCTGGGTGCGCCGGATATCTCAAATCTGAGATCTCAAATCTCAAATGCGCGGTGTTGCACCGCGCACTAGGCGCTTGCGACTTGCCCGCGATGCGGCTTTGGTGAGCGCATGGATCAACCGCTCCACGGCAAGACCATCGTCCTCGGTGTCACCGGCTCCATCGCCGCCTACAAGGCCGCCGATCTCACCAGCCAGTTGCGCAAGAAAGGCGCGGAAGTGTTTCCCGTGCTGACGGCTGGCGCGCAGAAATTTATCACGCCGCTCACACTGCAAACGCTGGCGCGCCATCCGGTGGCGGCCGACCTTTGGACCGAAGGCAGCGGCGGCGGCTGGCAACCCGGGCATGTCGAGCTGGCCGACAAGGCCGACCTGCTCCTCGTTGCGCCCGCCACGGCCGACGTGCTGGCACAGTTTGCGCACGGCCTCGCGCCGGATTTCTTGAGTTCGCTCTACCTTGTCTGCCGCGCGCCGGTGCTGCTGGCCCCGGCGATGAACGGCAAAATGTGGGAACATCCCGCGACCGTTGCCAATGTCGCCACGCTCAAGGCCCGTGGCCACGAATTCATTGGCCCCGAGGAAGGCATGCTGGCTTGCGGCTACGAAGGCCTGGGCCGCCTCTGGTCGGTCGAAGGCATCGTCGCGTGCGTCGAGGAAGTGTTGAAACCCAAGAAGCGCAAATAACGCTTTTCGGCGAGGTGCGATCAGCTTGCCAGATGTAGCCGGCCTCGCTGAGGCCGGTGCCGGGGTCAACGACCCCGGCTACAATTCTCTTCATCAGTGTTAATCAGTGCCCATAAGTGGTTACTGCTTTGAAACGCCCGATTCCGCTTGAAGAGCGGCTGAGTCGGCACACGTTTAACCTTGGCCAGGCGCCATGCATGGGCAGGCGCGTGAACTCCGCCAGGGCCGGAAGGCAGCAACGGCAACGACGTCCTCCTAGTGCCGTGGAATGCCTGGCCACTTTGTTTTCTCGCTCAGCGCGAAAACAAAGTGGCCAGGCCGAAGGACTGAAAAACTGAAGAGCTTAAAGGCTGAAAAAATTCAGCGTATATTTGATCCGGCTTCAGCCTTTCAGTTTTTCAGTCCTTCAGCCTTTTTTCTACCACGACCCCCAATGCATGGGCGTGCTGCCGGCTGGGATGGTGATGGTCTGGTAACCGTTGCTGGAGGCCCAATCACGGGCGGCCTGTTCCAGTTTGTCGTTGCCGCTGTTGAGATAGGTTTCGGCCATATCCTTGTCGCCGTGATCGTCGAGGATTTGCACCAAATTATCCACGACTTTGGGCTCACCGAGGGCCACGAAACAATAAACGGCATTCTCGACTTTTCGCTGGTCGCCTGAACTGACGTCGTCGAGCAACACCTTGCTGGTCTTTTCCCATGCCTGCTTCAAGTGGCTGGAATCTTGTTTCCCAATCCATGAGTAAATCTGCTCCGCATCCGATGTCGGTTTCCAGCCAAGTTTCTCCAAGGCTGACACCAATGCGCCGTTCAGATTCCAATCAGGGAGGGCATTGCTCAAAGGAGAAATTGCGCGCTTATCGCCCAAGTTACCGAGGGCCTCGATGGCGCCTTGCTTAACATCCAAATTCTGGTCTGACAGGCAGGCGGACAATGGATCAAGTGCCGGCGCGCCGAGTTTTGCCACCTT
>DASYOA010000058.1:0-3241 GCA_036008265.1 Opitutaceae bacterium | reverse complement strand
AGCGGCTTTTGCCGGCAACGACAGCACTGCGGCGCTAATGGCGAGGAATGGGAGCAACGACGTCCATTTTTTTAAAAAAACGGGACGGCAGGGGAGTGACAGAAAGCAGGATTTAAGAAAACGGCGGGACGCGGGCAGGATGGAAGCAGTCATGGGATGACACGGGTTTGGGGTTTAGAGTCCATAGCCGGGGGTAAGGCTTCGCAGGGGGTGACTCGCAGGGTGGGGAGAAAGAACGGAGTTTTCAGGAGTAATTAAAAATCATTTACAACTGCAAGAACGATCGATTGGCCTATAACCAATGAGGGCTTATCTTCTTTCGAGAGAGGCAATTCTAGTCACCGATAGGAGTCTGACAACTCAGTGAAAGATAAGAATTAGACGAAATATAGACCCATTTGCCTGCAAAAAAAGCAGCGAAAAAATTGAAGCAAAACTAATAGCAATGCCGGCAGTGCAGGCAAAATCAGTCACAATCGCGGTAACATCGGCACGTCCTACTTACGCAAATCCTTGCACAGGGTAGTCGGGCTATTTTCTCCGCCCATCATGTGCTGGCGGGAGTAAAGGTTTTTGATCCGGGCAGTGCCGCTTGGGCGCCGAGAGCTTCAATCGCACGTCTGGTTTTTCGTGCGACAGTGCCGCCCCCGGCTTATTTTGCTTGGGAATTCATCTTGGCCACCTCTGCGCGCAACAGTCGCGCAAAAGTTTCAGCGTGCGGATTCGGTCGCACGGCGGGAATCCCGATCTTGACGGAAACTTCCCCCAAGGCCGGAGCAAAGGGGCGCGCGACCAGCGTGCGGGGCATCATGGTCGCAATCCCGTCCGCTAAGATGGCTGCCGCATGGTTCGCTTCCAGGGCCGGAAATAACGTGGAAACACCGTCGTTCATGAGTGCAACGAAGCGTGGTGTGATACCAAACGGTTTGAGCACCGCGCGAATGTGGCGCACATAGTCGGGATAATTTTCCCGCCCGAGGCCGATCAACGGCAGGTCGCGGAGCCGGGTCGGCGGAATTTTCTTCAGTTTCGCCAGTGGGTGCGATTCTGGCATCACCAACACGGCGTGCACCCGCCGTAACTCCGTCCATTGGAAATGTGAGACATCGGGGCCGGGCGTCTCCGGTGTGATCAACAAGTCCAGCCGTCCTGCTTTCGCGTGCTCGTTCATCTCGCGCGACGAAAGGTCGGCCAGTTCAAGGCGCACTCGCGGCGCGGCGGCTTGGAATTTTTCCAGCGCACCCGGCATGATGCCGGCTGTCACCGAAGGCGCGTAGCCCACCCGCAGGACTTCGTTCCGGCTTTCGCCACGCAGTCGTTGGACCGCTTGATCGGCGCGGGCCAGCAAGTCGCGCGCATCTTCATAAAAGAGCTCGCCGGCATCTGTAAGAGTCACGGCGTTTTTGCCGCGCACGAGCAGAGGCACGCCGATCTCCTCCTCGAGATCCTTTACCTGCCGACTAAGCGCTGGCTGCGTGAGGTGCAGCTTGCCGGCGGCGCGGTTGAAGCTGCCGTGGGCCGCGACTGCCGTGAAGTAGCG
Organism: Opitutaceae bacterium; assembly: GCA_036008265.1. Lineage (GTDB taxonomy): Bacteria > Verrucomicrobiota > Verrucomicrobiia > Opitutales > Opitutaceae > DASRHD01. The sequence goes on along the minus strand of DASYOA010000058.1, from coordinate 1,701 downwards.
CAGATGACGAAGCTCCATGCGTTGAGCCCAACAATTACCAAAAGTATGAGCGAGGCAATAAACATAAAATTGGTTGGTTGCGCACCGGAAGGGATGCCTAAGCGGAAATTCGCGCGGTTCTGCCGGGCCGTTGACGCACGTATAGTGTGCCAGCCATTGGCCCTCGGTACACCACATTTTATTTCAAAGCCGCGGGCTGGACGTTCGCGGCCGCTGGCCCACCGCCGCTTGGAGAGCGAAGGCGGGAGGCCAAATCGGATCGGGCCAACGGAGCGGCCTTTGTGCCGAGAAGTTCGATCGCGTGCAGCATTTTCTGCTGCGGCAGGGTGGCGACGGTCATCTGAAAGTTTAGGCGCGAAATACCGCCCAGGGCTTCGTCATAATGGAGAATTTTTTTGGCCACGGTCTCGCTGTCGCCGATCAGAAGGGCGCCGGTGGGTCCAAGCTGCGCCTCAAAGTGCGCCCGGGTCATGGGCGGCCAGCCGCGCTCGCGTCCGATTTCGGTGAAGGCATGGGCATAGCCCGGATAAAAGTCGTCCTGCGCCTGGCGATTGGTCTCGCCCACGAATCCGATGGCGTGGACGCCGACTTTAAGTTTGTCGGGTGCGTGTCCGGCCCGCGCGCCGGCTTCACGGTAGAGATCGACCAGCGGACGAAACCGGTGCGGCTCGCCACCGATGATCGCAATCATGAGCGGCAAACCGAGTGTGCCGGCGCGCACGGCCGACGCCGGTGTCCCACCCACCCCGATCCAGATCGGCAGCGGATTTTGCAAGGGTCGCGGATAAACGCCCTGGCCCGTCAGCGGCGGGCGGTGTTGGCCCGACCAATGGACGTTCGTCTCCGCGCGGATCTTCAGCAGCAGCTCGATCTTCTCGGCAAAAAGCGAATCGTAGTCCTCCAGCTCGAGACCAAAGAGCGGAAACGCCTCGATGAAAGAGCCGCGGCCGGCGACAATTTCCGCCCGGCCTTGGGAAAGAAGATCGAGCGTGGCGAATTCCTGGAAGACCCGCACCGGGTCGGCGGCACTGAGGACCGTGACCGCGCTGGTCAGGCGAATCCGCTTCGTCCGCGCGGCCGCGGCGCCAAGGATGACGGCCGGCGCGGAATCCAGGTATTCCTTCCGGTGATGTTCGCCGACGCCAAAAGTATCCAGGCCCACCTGGTCGGCCAGTTCAACCTGGTCAACCAGGTTGCCGAGCAGCCGGGAGGGATCGATCACCACGCCGCTGGAAGCAGGGGCATTCGCCGGGGCAAAGCTGTCGACGCCGATCTCGATCATATCGTTCCTTTCGCCGCAAAGAGGCCCGCGAATGCCGCCCGTTCGCGAACGAAGAGCACGAGCCAGAGCGCGACCGCCACCACCGCAGGCGCGTAGCCGCTGGGGGCGAGGCAGGCATGGAAGAGGACGATGTTGGCCAGGATCGGCGCCAGGATGGCGAGCGCCAGCGGCACAAACCGTTTCACCAGCAACAAAAAGCCGGCCACGGTTTCGAGCGCGCAGACCACGCTCAAATAGTGGGACACAAATAACGCTCCGACGTATTGGCCGGCCAGGCCGGACGGGGGCGGCATGGGGATGAAGTGAAGAAAGCCGTTGAGGCCGAAGACCAGGAAGAGGAGTCCCAGCAGGACTCGCGCAATGATGATGGATGTTTTCATAATAATGTGCGTCTAGAATACCCCAAGTGTGCGTGGTTG
>DASYOA010000057.1:0-13452 GCA_036008265.1 Opitutaceae bacterium | reverse complement strand
AAACCCGATGGTACGGGACGGCCGGTTGAACTCCGTTGCTTCCTGCAGCACCCGCCCCATATTCTCACCGAAACATGGAGCTACCTCTGGAATCCATAGCTGCGCCGCTCAGCACCTTCCGGCCCAAAACGGGTTCGATGGAGGCCTGGAATGCCGCCTACGTGCGCGTCGAGGATTACCTGCGCGCGCACCGCATTCACAATCGTCTTCATCAGAGCCGCCTCATCGACAAAATCCTCGAGCGCGCCGCGCGCCGGCATGCCGAGCACCCCGCGATCGAGCCCACCACGCTCGCCGCCGAGGAAACCGAGGCGATGATCGACACCTGGTTCGGCGAAGTGCTCGGCAAACGCGGCCAGCCGCACGACCGCATCGCGATCGACGGCCGACTGGCGCTGCTCCTTTCCGACGGGCCGCAGAAATGGCCGTACGCGTTTCTCGACGAGGACAGCATCCCGGCCGATTTCGCGAGCGCCATGCAAACCAGCTTCATGCGGGCCGGTCCCGATCTGGCCGTTTCGAGCATGGTGCCGCGGCCCATCGAGCTCGGCGCCATCAGTGAAGCGGCGGGCGAAACGCTGGAGCGCTTCGGAAAATGGCCGTTGGTGCGCGCCCTTTTCCTTTGGGCCTTGTTCCTGGCCGCGCTCGCGTTGATTTTCCACGCCACCCGGTAGGGTGTGCGCCTGCGGCTCTGCCATGAAGCTTTTTGACGCCGACCAGATCCATCCGCGCCGCCTTCAGCGCCGCCGGTTTTTGTTTTTTTCCTGCATCATTTTGCTGACCAGTTTCGCCACGTGGTTCATGGCCGATCTGGTGTGGCGCGACAGTGTCGGTGCCAGCGGGATCGCCATTCTCGTTCTGTTTGTCATTCTCTTCGCCCATGTCGCCACCGGCTTTTGCCTGGCGATCGTGGGCTTCTATGTGATCAACCGCGGTGGCGATTCCTGCCGGATCACGCGCTCGGTGGACTGGGACGCGGATCCCCCCCTCGGCAGCACGGCCATTGTCATGCCGGTGTTTAATGAGGATGTCAGCCGGGTCCTGGAAGGGCTGCGGGTGATTTTTCGCTCGGTGGAGGAGACAAAAAAACTCGAGTTCTTCGATTTTTTCATCCTCAGCGATTCGACCCAGCCCAACCAGTGGATTCAGGAGGAGGTCGCCTGGGCGGAACTCTGCAAGCAGGTCGGTGGCTTTGGGAAAATTTTCTACCGCAAGCGCCGCCAGCCGATCAATAAAAAGGCCGGCAATGTCGCCGATTTTCTCCGCCGCTGGGGCCGCCGCTATCGCTACATGGTCGTGCTCGATGCCGACAGCATCATGACCGGCCGGGCGCTCGTGCAACTCGTGGCGATGATGGAAAAAAACGCCCACGTCGGCATCATCCAGACCGCGCCGCGCATCGCGAACGGCAAAACGCTTTATGCGCGCCTGCAATCGTTCGCCAACCGGCTCTACAGTCCGCTTTTCCTCGCGGGCCTCAACTATTGGCAACAGGGCGACGGAAATTACTGGGGCCACAACGCCATTATTCGCGTGCAGCCGTTCATGGCGCATTGCGCGCTGCCCGACCTGCCCGGCAGCGAACCCTTCGGCGGGCGCATCCTGTCGCACGATTTCGTCGAGGCTGCGCTCATGCGCAAGGCCGGCTGGGCCGTGTGGCTCGCGCAGGATATCGAAGGCACCTACGAGGAAGGCCCGCCCACCGTGATTGACAACGCCAAGCGCGACCGTCGCTGGTGCCAGGGCAACCTTCAGCACACCTGGCTCCTGACCGCGCGCGGCTTCCACCCGGCCAACCGGCTGCACCTGCTGTTCGGCGTCCTCTCCTATATCTCGTCGCCGCTCTGGCTGCTGTTTTTAATCCTGAGCACCATCCGGGTGTTGAATTTGCTCAAAATGTCCGGCGGCAATGTGCTCCGGCCCGAGGATGTAACCTCGATCTTCGGCTACATCATCGAGGTGCCCGAAGCCTTCACGCTTTTCGTGCTGACCATGCTCCTGCTGTTTTTGCCGAAGATCATCTCGGTCATCATCACGGCGCAAAAGCAGACGGAAGCCGCCAAGTTCGGCGGACCGCTGCGCCTCGCCCTCAGTGCCTTGTTGGAAACGATCGTCTCCGCGCTGCTCGCTCCCATTAACATGATGTTCAACGCCCGCTTTGTCCTTTTCACGCTGCTGGGGCAGGGCGCGTCGTGGGTGACGCAACGCCGGGGCACCAGCAGTGACGATGCTGACGACTGGCGCGAAGCCATCCTCACGCACGGCTGGCATACGATTTTTGGCCTGGTCTGGGGCATCTCGGTCCTCGTGCTGCTGCCTTCGTTTTTCTGGTGGCTGAGCCCGGTGCTCGTCGGCCTCGTTTTTTCCATTCCACTGGAGATTTTTTTGAGCAAGGCCGGCATGGGTCGCCGGGCCCGGCAGCTCGGGCTGTTTCTTACGCCGGAAGAAACCCAGACGCCCTTCGAACTCAAGCGTCTCGATCAAAACCTCGCCGCGTGTTACCGCCACCTGACGCCCATCGAGCCGCTGCGCGATGACTACGGCCTGCTGCAAGCCGTGCTTGATCCCTACATCAATGCCATGCACGTCGCGCTGCTGCACCAGCGTCAGGCCGGCGAGGATGCCCGCGAATATTTTCACCACCTTCGCCAGCGCCTGCTCCGCGAAGGCCCGGAGGAACTCTCCGCCAAGGAAAAAATGGGGCTGCTCCTCGATGCCGAGTCCATGATCTGGCTGCACCGCGAACTCTGGAGCCTCCCCGCGGGCGCGCTGGCGGAGTGGTGGCGCCTCGCCATGCGCCAATACAATGTTCTCACCGCTTCGCCGGTGACCGCGCTGTATCGGTAACAATCGTTCTCGTTATCGTAATCTTTCTCGTTCCCCCGGTGAGGTCTTAAATCGAGAACGAGCAAGAGAACGATGGTAAAAAAACTCACCCCGCCGCTTGCGGAAGCCGGCGATTGGGCGGAAAGTGCGTGCTTCGCCGTATGATGGGTCATGAGATTCCTGCCGGCGTTGCGCGCGCCATGCGCGCCGTTCCCCGCGAGCAGTTTTTATCGCGGGATCTATGGTCGCAGGCCCACAAGGACAAGGCCCTGCCCATCGGCCATGACCAGACCATTTCCCAGCCCTCGCTCGTCGCGTTCATGACGGCCCAACTCGCGCTCACGTCCTTTAGCCGTGTGCTCGAAATCGGCACCGGCTCAGGCTATCAGACCGCGATCCTCGCCGAGCTCGCGGGGGAGGTTTTCTCCATCGAGCGAATTCCCGAACTTTCCCTGGCGGCGCAACAACGCCTGGCGATGCTGGGTTACAAAAACATCGCGCTGCGCATCGACGACGGCGCGCACGGCTGGCCGGAAGCCGTGCCGTTTGACGCGATCCTTCTCACCGCGGCCGCGCACGAAATTCCGCCCCGGCTCCTCGCGCAGCTCAAAATCGGCGGCCGGTTGGTGGCCCCGGAAGGCGAATCCGATGAAAGCCAGACCTTGCTGCTGGTTGAAAAAACACCCGCGGGCGATATCCGGCGCTTTGAGCTCGGCGCCGTGCGCTTCGTGCCGCTGATCACGGGTTAATACCCGTGTGTAATTAGTAGTTGGGATTTGGTAGTTGGTTCGGAAGCAGGAGTTGGGTTCGTACCAACTACTAACTACCAATTACCAACTCCACGCGTCTCACGCGCGACCACCGAAGCTGATGTAATCATCGAGATCCAGCCGGTCGAAATTCGTGCGGATGTCGTCGCGTCCCGGTGCGAGCTTGGCAATGTCCTCGGACATGCTGGCGTGGCGTTTGACGTCGCCGGGGCCGAGGTTTTCCAGCCAGCTCGACCAGGCTTGGATTTCCCAGAGGGCGCGGACGGGCTTGGTGTGTTCGTTGACCCAGGCGAGCATCTCGACATCGCCCTTGCCGGATTTCACCGCGGCCAGGAATGCGTCGGGATCAATCCCGGTGAAGGCAAAAAAGCGTTTGTCCATCGGGCAGGGATAAACGAATTCGCCAAGCTTGCCGGCGGCGCAGGCGCGGGCCTTGTCGAGCAGGCGCGGCAGGTGCACGAAGCCGCCGAGGCGGACGCGCGGGCTGCGCGGTGGATGTTGGGTGAAATCGGGAATCGAGTATTTGATCATATGGAATTTTTAGCGCAAAGGCGCGAAGACGCAAAGCGAAGCCTTTAATTCAGACGACATAAATCCAGCGTTTTTTTAAGGAGGAAACCCGGAATCCAGGAATTTGTAGTTGGTCGATCATTTATTTTCTCCTGGTTTCATGGCTTCCTGCTTAAATCGCTCCTCTGTTTCTTTGCGCCTTTGCGCTAAAAACTAAGTCTTCAAAACCTCGGTAAGTTTGTTCACATCCCGACCACCGCCCATGGCGAAGTCCGGCTTGCCGCCGCCTTTGCCGCCGAGTTTCAGGCTGAGTTCATTTACGAGCTTGCCGGCCTGGTGGCCGGCCTTGATCGCGGCGGGCGAGCAAAACGCCACCACCGTAGCCTTGTCGCCAAACGCGGCGCCGAGTACGACCACGCCTTCGCCGAGCTTGGCGAGGATTTGTGCACCGAGGCTGCGGAGCGATTCCGGCGAGTCGGCCAGGACTGCCGTGGAAACAAATTTCAGGCCGTCGCGGGTCGCGGCTTGGGCGGCGAGTTCGTCGGAAAGTCCGGCCGAGGCTTTTTGTTCGAAACCCTTGAGTTTCTTTTCGAGTTCCTTCTGGTGCGCGAGGATCGTCTCGAGTTTCTTCACCACATCGGCCGGGCCGGCCGAAAGATGGACGCTCACCGCGGCAAGGGCGGCCTCGCGGTGGGCGATGAAGTCGATCGCGGCCTGGCCGGCCACGGCCTCGATGCGGCGCGTGCCCGCGGCGATGGCGCTTTCGGCCACGACTTTCACCAGGCCGATTTCGCCCGTGGTCGCGACGTGCGTGCCGCCGCAGAGCTCGCGGCTGAAGCCGCCGATGTCGACAACGCGGACGATCTTGCCGTATTTGTCGCCGAAGAAGGCGAGGGTGCCCTCGGGCTTTTTGTCGAACTCAGTCTCGTAGGCCTCGACCTTCGCGTTGTCGATCACCCGCTCGTTGACGAGCTGCTCGATCTCGAGGAGCTGCGCGTGGGTAACGGCCTCGAAGTGGGAGAAATCGAAACGCAGGCGCTCCGGAGTCTTGTGCGTGCCGGCCTGGCGGACATGCGTGCCGAGTACCTTGCGCAGCGCCCAATGCAGCAAATGGGTCGCTGAGTGATGGCGGCTGATCGCACGGCGACGGACGGCGTCGACGGAAAGCTCGGCCTTGGCTCCGATACCTGGAACTTGAAACTTGGAACCTGGAACTTCCGCCGCAAGGCGGTGCAAGTGACGCCCGGACTTGTCCTTCACGCAATCGGCGATGTTCACAAGCTGGCCATTGACCAGTGCGGTGCCGGTGTCGCCGGCCTGGCCGCCCATCTCGGCGTAGAACGGCGTCTGATCGAATACGAGGAACGTGTCTTTGCCTGACTTCACGACCTCAATGAGCTTCGCGTGGGCGTTCGTCTGCGTGTAGCCGAGGAACTTCGTTGCTTTTTGATCGGTCGCCTCTGACCCCTCAGTCGCAGCGACGACAATTTCTTTTTTCTGCGAGGCGCGACCACGATTGCGCTGCTTTTCCATTTCAACTTCGAAACCTGCAACATCGACCGTTAAACCGCGTTCAGTCGCAAGCAACTGCGTCATATCGAGCGGAAAACCGTATGTATCATATAGCCGAAAAGCGAAATCACCCTTTATTTTACGCTCAAAAAGATCGGCTGCTTCAAATTCTTTGAGGCCTCGATCCAAGGTGTTACCAAACGATTCTTCTTCGCTGCGAATTGCGCGCCGGATAATATCTTGCTGCTGCTTTAGCTCCGGAAAAACAGAACCGAGGGATTCGACGACGGGCGCGACGAGTTGCTCGAAGAAGCCGGTCGCGAGGCCGAGTTTCTTGCCGTAAAGAATTCCCCGGCGGAGGATGCGGCGGATGACGTAGTTGCGTCCGTCGTTGGACGGCAGGATGCCGTCGGCGATGGCGCACGAAACGCAGCGTGCATGGTCGGCGAGCACGCGGAACGCGACGTCGATGTTTTCCTGCTCGGTCAGTCCTTCGCGCTTGGTCGGGACAGTGCCGTGATAGGTTTTTTGGGAGAGCTCGGCGATTTTCTTGAAGAGTGGGGCAAAGACGTCGGCATTGTAGTTCGAGGGGTCCTTGGCGAAATCCTTGAAGCCCTGGGTCGTCGCATGGATGCCGGCGACGCGCTCGAAGCCCATGCCGGTGTCGACGTGTTTCGCGGCGAGGGGCGAGAAGGTGCCGTCGGCGTCGGCGTTGGCGTTGAATTGGATGAAGACGTGGTTCCAGATTTCGATGCAGCGCGGCGAGCTCGAATTCACCAGCTTGCGTCCCTCGGCCTCATTGTCGTCGGGCAGCAGGTTGAAATGGATTTCCGAGCACGGGCCGCACGGGCCGGTGTCGCCCATCATCCAGAAATTGTCCTTCTTGTTCCCGTTCACGATATGGACGGCGGGATCGAGGCCTTCCTTGCGGAAGATCGCAGCCCAGATGTCGTGGGCCTCCTGATCGAAATCAGAAGGATCGCCCTTGGCCTTGTCGGGGGAATAGACCGTCGCGAAGAGACGCTTCGGCGGGATGCCCCAGGTTTTCGTGAGCAGTTCCCAGCCCCAGGTGAGCGAATCTTTCTTGAAGTAGTCGCCGAATGACCAGTTGCCGAGCATTTCGAACAGCGTGTGGTGGTAGGTATCGAAGCCGACATCCTCGAGGTCGTTGTGCTTGCCGCCGGCCCGGATGCATTTCTGGGTGTCGGCCGCGCGGGTGTCCTTGCCTGGCTTCACGCCGGCCCAATGCGAGACGTCGGGTTTCCGGTCGCCGAGGAAGATGGGCACGAACTGGTTCATGCCGGCATTGGTGAAGAGCAAGCCGGGCGAGTCCGGCAGCAGCGACGACGACGGGACGATCGTGTGGCCGTGAGCGGCGAAGAAATCGAGGAACGACTGGCGGATCTCAGCAGAAGTCATGGAAGAAGGGTTTCACCACGGAGGCACGGAGAACACGGAGTTCAGAGGGACAGGCGTTTGATACCATCGCGCAGAAGAGGGACGTTAAAATTGATGAGAAGCGCGAGTTTCAAGCCAGTAAGGCGAAGATAGGTGAGGACTTGAGCGGTGTGGATGGGGTCGAAGCGCTCGACTGACTTTAGTTCAAGGAGAAGTTGTCCGGTGACCACGAAGTCGAGTCGGTAAGCTGCATCGATAGCCTGGCCACGGTAAATGATGGGGACAGGTTTCTGACGCTCAAAAGGAATTGCAAGGTAGGATAGTTCGAGCGCAAGGCAGGCTTCATATGCAGATTCGAGTAATCCAGGTCCAAGATGCTTATGAACAACAATCGCAGCACCAATCACTTTTCCAGCTAAGTCATCCGGCTTTGCTGACATCTCCGTGTTCTCCGTGCCTCCGTGGTGAAAAAAATCACAAATTGGCGATGATGGCATCGGCCATGGCTTTGGTGCCGACAGAGGCTCCGCCGAACGCGATGTCGCCGGTGCGGGTGCCGCCCGTCACGGCTTTTTTCACCGCGGCTTCGATGCGCAGGGCGATTTTATCGAGGCCGAAGCTGAAGCGGAGCATCAGCGCAACGGAGAGGATTTGGGCGCAGGGATTGGCGATGCCTTTCCCGGCGATGTCGGGTGCGGTGCCGCCGGCGGGTTCGTAGAGGCCGAAGGGCAGGCCGAGGGAGTTTTTCCCGGCGCCCAACGAGGCGGACGACAGCATGCCGAGGGAGCCGCAGATCACGGCCATTTCGTCGGAAAGGATGTCGCCAAACATGTTTTCGGTCACGAACACGTCGAATTGGTTGGGGTCGCGCGCGAGCTGCATCGCGGCGTTGTCCACATACATGTGGGAGAGTTCGATCTCGGGCGCGTGCTTGGCCACGTACTCGGTAACCGTCTTGCGCCAGAGGACGGAAGTCTCGAGAACGTTGGCTTTGTCGACCGAGCAAAGCTTTTTCTTGCGCGAGCGGGCGGTGGCAATGGCCGTGGCGGTGATGCGTTCGATCTCGCTCTTGCGGTAAACCATCGTGTCCACGGCCTGCACATCGCCGTCGGGGAGGGTGGTGGTTTCCTTGGGCTTGCCGAAGTAAAGGCCGCCGGTGAGTTCGCGGATGCAGACGATATCGATGCCATTGGGGATGCGCGCGGTCTTGAGCGGGGACGCGTCGGTGAGCTCGCGATAGAGCAACCCGGGGCGGATGTTGGCGAAAAGCGTGAAATATTTGCGCAACGGCAGCAGGGCGGCGCGCTCGGGCTGTTCCTTGGGCGGAAGTTTTTCCCACTTCGGGCCGCCGACCGAGCCGAAAAGAATGGCGTCGGACGCGGCGCAAAGTTGGAGCGTGGAGTCGGGCAGCGCCTTGCCATGGCGGTCAATGCCGGCTCCGCCGATGTCGGCGAGCTGGTAGGCGAGGATGAGTTTCTCCTGCCTGGCGACGTGCTCAAGCACGCGCAGGGCCTCGGTCATGACCTCGGGCCCAATGTAGTCTCCAGCAAGAACAGCGAACTTCAGCGTCGGCATAAAGGACGATTAATTAAAGTGGCAGGTATTAAATGCCAAGTAACAAGTAACAGGTATCAAGTGACAGGAGTGTGTTAGGTATTTACTCCTGATACTTGTTACCTGTTACCTGATACTTTTTTCACCATGCACATTCACATCCTGCCCGCCGGGCCGATCCAGACCAATGCCTACCTGCTGACCGAGCCGGCGCGCGGCGAGGCGGTGCTGATCGATGCGCCGGGCGGAGTGCGGGCGGAGGTGGAACCGATTTTGCGCAAGGAAAAATGCCGGCTCGTGGAGCTGTGGCTCACGCACGGCCATTGGGATCACATGCAAGGTGCGGCGGAGGTCGTGCGGGCAACCGGCGCGCGAGTGCGGGCCCATGCGGCCGACCGCCCGCTGATCGAAACGCCGGAGGTGATGAAAAGGTTTATGATGCCAGGCCAGGAACTCGAACCGGTGAAGGTCGATGCCTGGTTGCAGCCGGGAGAAACCATGGCCGTGTTGGGCACGACGGCCGAAGTTCGCCACGTGCCGGGGCATTGCCCGGGCAACGTGCTGTTTTATGTTTTACCCGCCATAGCTTCAGCGAAGGAGGGCGCGTCCACCGGTGCCGCCTTTGTCGGCGATGCGCTTTTTGCCGGCAACGTGGGACGGACGGACCTGCCGGGCGGTGATTTCGCCGTGTTGGAGAAATCCATCCGCAGCCAGATCTACACGCTGCCGGATGCGACCAGCGTTTTCCCGGGCCACGGTCCGGATACCACCGTTGGTGAAGAAAAGAGAAACAACCCCTATGTGGCCGGATGATGTTTCAAGTAACAGGTATCAAGTGACAAGTAACAAGAGCTCGCAGCGCGCATTCTCCTGATACTTGAACACCTGACACTTGATACTTTTTAATGACGAATGGACTCGGTGGATAAATTATCCCAAGCTGGGCGATTCTAATGCCGGACAAACACGAATTTTTCATGTGGCGCGCGCTGGAGCTGGCCCGCCGCGGCTGGGGCACGACGCACCCAAATCCCATGACGGGCGCATTGATCGTCGAGCAGGGCGAAGTGGTGGCCGAGGGGTTTCACGAGCGCGACGGCGCTCCACATGCCGAACGCGTGGCGCTCACTGTGCTCGGGCGGAAACCGAATCCCGGCGCCATCCTCTACGTCACCCTCGAACCGTGCTCGACCCATGGGCGCACGGGCGCGTGCACGGAGGCCATTATCGCATCCGGGATCAAGCATGTCGTGGTGGGCGCAACCGATCCGAATCCCGCGCATGCCGGCCGCGGCTTCGAGGTGCTGCGCGCGGCGGGCGTGGAAGTGACGGCGGGCGTGCTGGAACACTCGTGCACGGACCTGAACATGATTTTCAACCACTGGATCACCCGGAACCAGCCGTTTTTTGCGGCCAAATCCGCCGTGACGCTGGACGGACGCATCGCGTGTCGCTCGGGCGACTCGAAATGGATCACCGGCGAAGTGGCGCGGGCGGATGTGATGCGCTGGCGGCGGCTGTTTCCGGCCATCGCGGTGGGCGCAAACACGGTGATCAAGGACAACCCGCGGCTGACCGCCCGCATCGATGGCCAGGAATGGTGCCCGGTACGGTTCGTCTTCGACGGCTTGATGCGCTCGGCCGCGACCAATGGCGTGCCGCCGCAAGTTTATCGCGACGAGTTTCGCGAGCGCACGATTGTCGTGACGACCGCGCATGGCGGCCTGGGCTATGTGCGCAAGCTGCGCGAGGCGGGAGTGCAGGTGTGGACCATGTCGTCGCTCACCCAGCGCGTGGGACTCCAGGAGTTCCGGAAAAAATGCGCGGAAAATAAAATTACCGGCGTATTTTTCGAGGGCGGCGCCCAGCTGGTAAGCGAATTGCTGCAGGCGCGCGAACTGGACTACCTGTTTGTTTACCGCTCGCCGCTGCTCTTCGCGGACGACAAGGCCAAGAGCGTGTTCAGCGGGCTGCGCACGGAAAAAATGGAAAATGCCATCCGCCTCGCGGGTGTGCGGCATGAGACCTTTGGGGATGACCTGCTGACGCGCGGCCGCGTGGTGTATCCGGAAAAAATGTTCGTCGATGAAACTGTTTTTAGCGTCGGGTAACACGCACAAGGCCGGTGAGCTGCAATCGCTGGCGGACGCGAGGGGGTTGCGCGTGGAAATCGTCTCCGCTGCAGCGGTCGGCGGAATGCCGCCGGTGGTGGAGGACGCCGGGACGTTCGCGGGCAATGCGCGAAAGAAAGCGCTCGCGCTACGCACCCGGCTGCCGGCAGAGGGCTGGGCCCTGGCCGATGACAGCGGGCTGTGCGTCGATGCGCTGGGCGGCGCGCCGGGCGTGGAGTCGGCCTATTACGCGGGACCGCAGGGTGACAGCGCGGCCAACTTGCGGAAACTTGTCGAGGCGATGCGCCCGGTGCCCAACGCACATCGCGGGGCACATTTCACGTGCGCACTCTTGCTCATCGGGCCGGCCGGCGAGTTTGTCTTCGAAGGGCGTTGCGACGGGCGGCTGCTGCGCGCGCCGCGCGGCGAGGGCGGCTTCGGCTATGACCCGCTGTTTGTCCCGGAAGGTTACGCGCAGAGTTTTTCCGAGCTGGGCTCAGAAATTAAAAACCGGCTCAGCCACCGCGCTCTCGCCTTCAAAAATCTCGCGGCATTCATACGGCGAGGTTTTTGAAGGCGAGAGCGCGAATTACAGATCACAGATTTCAGATCCCAAATCTGTAATGTGTAATTCACCGATGTTTGTGTGAAACGCCTAAAGCGTTTCGAGTTTTGCGCAGACATCGGTGATGAGAAATTCCGGGGTCGAGGCACCGGCGGTGACGCCGATCGTCGCGTATTTTTTCATTTCGACTGCATCGATCTCGGCCGCGGTCTCGACGTGGTAAGTGGGCAGGTTTTGCTGGCGGGCGAGGGTGGCGAGCTTGACGGTGTTGGCCGAGTGATGCCCGCCCACGACCACGATGGCCTGCGCGCCATCCTTCACGAGGACCATGACATCGTTCTGTCGGTCCTTGGTCGCCTGGCAGATGGTGTCGAAAACGAGGACCTCGGGAAATTTCTTCTTCGCGTAGTCCGCCAGCGCGTAGAACTCGTGCATGAACATGGTCGATTGCGAGACCATGCAGGTTTTTTCGAGCGGAGGCAACGCGTCGATGTCGGCCTCGTTCTTGATGACGTGGCCGCGACCCTCGGTGTAACCCATCAGGCCGATGGCCTCGGGGTGGTTAAGGTCGCCAAAGATGATCGTGGCATAGCCTTTTTTGGCATGCATCCGGATCTTGCCGGCGATGATGCCGACGTCGGGGCAGGTGGCATCGCGGAAGGTCATGCCGAGGTTTTTCAAATATGTCCGGCGCTCGGGCGAAATGCCGTGGGCGCGCACGACCATGACAGGGTTGTCCCCGGGCGCGTGGTCGATGGCGATTTTTCCCTGGCTCTGGTAGTCGCCGACCTCGCGGATGCCTTCGTGGGAAAGGACATCCATCATCTGGCTGTTGTGGATGAGCGGCCCGTCAGTGTAAACGGGATGGTGACCTTCGCGGGCGTAGTCGCGCGCGATGTCGATGGCACGCTCGACGCCCCAACAGAAGCCGGCGCTTTTGGCTCGGATAACTTTCATCCAGTGCACCATGTGCAACGGATGACGGACGTCAAATCCGGAAGAGGGCGGTGAAAGTAAGTCGGAGTATAAATTTGAACCCACAAGCCAACAACAGCGGCAACCAATAGCGACGGCGGGCAGCCAAAGAAACGCGAGTGTTTTCAGGGAAGATTTTTCTGCGATCTATGCATCCTTTATGGCAAAGCTTCCGCGGATTGATGGGTGGCCACGAAAGAACACAGAGAGCTCAAAGAAAGTGAGTATGTTTCGGCAGCTGACTTTTCACTACTATAATGATCTCAGGAATGGTTTCTTTGCGATCCATGTGTTCTTTTGTGGCTAAAATGCGCTGGTATCACCGGATCGTTTTGTTCAATAAGTCAGGCCAAAGCCGCGAGGGAAGAGCGGGGAGCCGGACAGATTTTGGACCGACAGCTGGGAATTGTCGCGAGGCCACGTGCGCGGCAACTTCCCCGTTGGTTTATAATCGCCGAACAAGACATCCGCCACGCCCTGGCCTTCCGTGCCCGGCAGCCAGGCCGCTAAAAATGCGTCGCTATTGTCCAAGCCAGGACCAGGCACCAAGGGCCGGCCGGATATGAGGATGGTGATCACCGGCGCTCCCGTCGCCTTCGCTTTTTGGATGAGGGCGACATCCCCGGCCGCCAGGTTCAAATCCGTGCGATCGCCTTTCATCTCGGCGTAGGGCAATTCGCCGACGACCACCACGACGGCATCAGCCCCGGCCATCTCGGCGCCGTCAGGCGAAAACGCAACCTTGGTTTCAGCCGCCACCGTCTGCCGGATTGCCGCCAAAATCGTTGTGCCACCAGTGGTGACCTTACCCGGTTGTCCCTGCCAGCCAACCGTCCATCCGCCGCATTGGATGCCAATGTCATCGGCGGCCCGGCCCACCACGACCAGATGCTTCAAATTCTTCGCCAGCGGCAGGGCGTGCCGGGCATTTTTGAGCAGGACCAGCGACTCACGCACGCACTCACGTGCCACTTCGCGATGGGCCGCGCAGCCGATGGCTGCGGTCAAGGCCGGGTCGGTATCGGGATTTTCGGCGAGTCCCATCTGGAGTTTTATGCGCAAAATGCGGCGCACCGCGTCATCAATGCGGGATTCCGGAACCTTATGCTCGGCCACGAGTTGTCTCAGGTCGGTGATGAACACGATATAATTGTCTGGATGGTCCAGCCCGCGGGGCAGCATGAGCATGTCCAGCCCCGCATTGATGGATTGCTCGATATCGAATTTGTAG
>DASYOA010000056.1:0-2050 GCA_036008265.1 Opitutaceae bacterium | reverse complement strand
GGAAACTTTTCGATCAAACCGCATACTCCCCGCCGAGGTCGCGCAGGCCTTCGACGGAGCGGGCGTAGATATACCCTTCGATTTTTCGGTCGGCGAAGGGCGGCAGCAGCGGCACCGGTTCGCGGCGATAGAGTCCTTCTTTGATGCCTTCGAGCAGGTCGAGGTGCTCGAGGCAGTCGGCTTCAACCGACCAAACTTCGCCGGAGACGCCGTCGCGATCATCAGCCTTGGCGATCATGCCGGGATACTGGCCGAGGTCGAAGAGCCGGAAGCCGGGCGTTGTGCGCGCTACGCCGATAAATTTTTGCCCGGCGAGATAATGCTGGTTGCTGCCGCCGCGCTTGAGCGTGCCGTAAACGAAGATGAGGGTTTCGTTGCTCATGGCGCGGGTGGGGCGGCCGGAACCTCGATGACGACGGCGGTCGTGTTGTCGCGGCCGGAAGTTTGCACCGCTTCTTCGACGAGGCGTTGGGCCGGAGTCTGGTCGGCGAGATTGGACGGAGGCGTGCGGATGAGTTCGTCGAGCTGGCGGTCCCACAAGCCTTCGTTCAGGCCGTCGGAGCAGATGAGAAAACGGTCGCCGGGCTGGTAGTCGAGCGCGCCGACGTGCGGTTCGATGAACTGGTTGCCGGCGCCGAGAGCCTGCTGCAGGGCGTTGCGGCGTGGGTGCGTGCGGCTTTCGCGCTCATTGATCTGGCCGTTGCGGCGCAGCCAGCCCACGTGGCTATGATCGTGCGTGAGCTGGGTGAGGCCACCGTCGCGCGGCAGGTAATAGATGCGGCTGTCGCCGATATGGGCGAAATACATCCGCTGGGGCGTGAACCAGGCGAGGCTCAGCGTGGCGCCCATGCCGGCGCATTCCTCGGCGGCGCCGAATTCGATCAGGTCGGCGTGAATTTGGGAAAAAAGCTCGACCAGGATGTCCTTGAATCCGCCCGCGATGCCAGCGGCCGAAAGCCGAAAATTCCGGGGCAGCAGGCGCGTGATGCGGTCGATGGTGATGCGGCTGGCAAATTCGCCCGATTTTTCCCCGCCCATGCCGTCGCTCACGGCGAAGACAAAATCTGCGCCGGCCAACGAGGCTTGGCCGGTCTTGCCGAGGTAGTGCACTTCATGGCCGTCGAAGGTGAGGGCGAGAAACGCGTCTTCGTTGTTGCGCCGGACGCGGCCGATGTGGGTGAGACCGGACCAACGGAGCTCGGGTGGCGGCGGGGCGGCGGCCGGGGTGGATGATGGGGTGGGATCCATAGTCAGGGTTTCAGCGAGATGCCATCCGTGTCGCCTTCGATCAAGGTGGCGAACTCAAAGTCGATGAGGCAGAAGCGCCCATCGACCGGGCGATAGGTGACGTTGCGCATTTCGCGATCTTCGTGGCGAATGCCATAGCGCTCGAGTTCGGCGAACAGCTCCTTCTGATGTTCCTCGCCCAAGTGTTCGATGCGGCGGCCGCAGTTGGTGGTGACGATTTTTAGATTCTCGGGCTCGACCTTGAGCAGCCGGGGCACGAACGGGCAGCCTTTGGCTTCCAGATGCCGGAGCACGCGCACTTCCTGCTCGAAGCGCTCTTTCGCCCGGTGTCCGCGGAACGTCTTGTAAACCAGCCCGTCGTAACCGATGCGCACAAGGGCGCGAACGGTGTCTTTCATTTCGTGCATAATGGCTCTCCACCACAATTCCTTACGATGGCAACGCTGGCAAGCGTGACCTATTTGGGTAAACGCTGCTGATGCGGGTTATGTCCCTAGCTAACAAAGCACAATAAATGGGATTTTTTGTTATTTTTGGCCCGCAAGATGCTGAAAGCATGTTCCTTCGTCAGTAAAACCTGACGAAAGAATAAGCTCGACGCCCAACTCCTCAAAACCTCAGAAACTTCCCTTCCCACAACCTACCTAATCATGGCCAAAATCAAACTCGAATACATCTGGCTGGACGGCTACACGCCGCTCGCGAGCCTCCGTTCCAAGACAAAAATCATCGATGGCGATACCGCCAAGTTGACGCTTGCCGATATCCCCATGTGGGGTTTTGACGGCAGCTCCACCCAGCA
>DASYOA010000055.1:0-3204 GCA_036008265.1 Opitutaceae bacterium | reverse complement strand
TCGCCATCTCAGATTTCAAATTTCAGATCTCAAATGCGGGGCCGCTTTGCCGCCGCGCTAAAATCTCCCTCGCTCTCGGCGGGTGGGAATGGGTAAGAGAATGGGAGCAGCCTGCCAACAGCCTGTTGAAATGCCATCGTCCGCCGATCCCGTCCACACCCTTGCCGACCTCGCCCGCTGGTCCCCCGACGGCACTTCCATCGCCGTGCTCGGCCACCCCATCACGCACTCGCTTAGTCCGGTGATGCACAACGCCGCGCTCGCCGCGCTCGCGCGCGACAACCCGCGCTTCCGCGACTGGCGCTACGTCCGCTTCGACGTCCCGCCCGCCGACCTGCCCGCCGCGCTCGATCTCCTGCACCAGAAAAAATTCCAGGGCCTCAACCTCACTGTCCCGCACAAGGTCCTCGCCTTTGAGCGGGTGGCCAGGATCGACCCCGCCGCGCTGCGCGTGGGCGCGGTCAACACCCTCGTCTGGACCGAGCGCGGCTGGCTCGGCCATAACACCGACGGCTACGGCCTCGCCGCCGCCATGCGCGAAACGCTCGGCCGCGACCTCGCCGGCGCGCACATTGTTTTGCTCGGCGCGGGCGGCGCGGCCCGCGGCGCGGCCGTCGAATGCCTGCAGCAACGCTGCGCCTCGCTCTGGATCGGCAACCGCACGCGCCCCAACCTCGATGCGCTCCTCGCCGTGCTCGCGCCGCTCGCGGGAAAAATTCCGCTGCGCGATTTTTTGTCCGCCACGCCCTCGGCCTCGATTCCCGGCGGCGCGCTCGTCATCAACGCCACCAGCGCCGGCCTGCACGCCGGCGACGCGCCGCCCGTCGACCTGCGCAAGCTGCCCCGCCCCGCCAGCGTTTTCGACATGATCTACAATCCGCCCGAGACGCCCCTGCTCACCTCGGCCCGTGCCCTTGGCCTGCCCCGCGCCAACGGCCTGGCCATGCTCGTGCACCAGGGCGCAAAATCGCTCGAAATCTGGACCGGCGTCCCCGCCGCCCAGACCGCGCCCCTCATGCGCGCCGCCGCCGTGGCTGCGCTGCGCGGTTGAACGAGCCGGCGGCATTTGTCTTTCCCGCTTCCGAAACTCTAAATACCATCATGCCCATGGATTCTGCCGGACTCGCCGATTTTGCCGCCTCATTCCCGTGGTTTTTCCCGGCCCTGGCCTTTGTCTTCGGCGCGCTCATCGGCAGCTTCCTCAACGTCGTCATCTATCGTGTGCCCGCGGAAAAATCCATCGTGCGGCCCGGTTCCCACTGTGCCTGCGGCACGCCCATCGCCTGGCATGACAACATTCCGATCTTTTCATGGCTTCTGCTGCGCGGCCGCGCGCGCTGCTGCGGCCGGCGCTTCAGCATCCGTTATCCCTTGGTCGAACTGCTGACCGCGTGGCTGTTTCTCGAGTGCTGGCTGCTTTTCCCGCCGGCCAAGGCCGTGTGCGGGATGGTCTTTATCAGCGTGCTCATCTGCGCGACCTTCATCGACCTCGACCATTTTATCATTCCCGATGCCTTCACCATCGGCGCCGGTCTCGTCGGCCTGCTGCTTTCCGCGCTGGTGCCCGCCTTGCATGGCCAGTCGGGCGACTTCTTTATCGTCGACGGCATGCGCTCCGAAATGATCGCGCTGAAAGGCCTGCTCATCGGCTCCGGCCTCGTCTTGTGGATCGGCCTCGTCGCCGAGGCCGTGTTGAAAAAAGAAGCCATGGGCTTTGGCGACGTGAAATTCATCGGCATGATTGGCGCGTTTTGCGGCTGGCCTGGCACCGTCTTTGCCCTCTTCGGCGGCGCCCTCGTGGGCACGGTGTGGTTTGCCCTGGCGTTCGTCTGGCAAAAGATTTTCCCCTCGCAAAAAGCCGCGCTGCCCGCCGAGTCGCCCGACACCGAGGGCCAGCCCGCCTCGCTCGGTTTCGGGGTGCACGTGCCCTTCGGGCCGATGCTCGCCATCGCCGCCGCGCTCTATTTTTTATGGCTGCATCCCTGGGTGGACGCGTATTTCACCACGGCGGCCGCGTTGTTTTGATCTCCACGAGCTGCACCGCCGGCTCGCCTTGCGACGCGTAGCTCAGTCCCGGACACTGATCGAGCCCGAGCAGCGACAGCAACGCGAACCCCACGAAGCCTTCGTGGTCCGGCGCGGCCGAGCGCAGTTCGCCCATTCTTTTCGGGCCGTTGTACAAAGTCGCGGGCAAGGCGGGCGGCGCGCCCGCGCCGGTCACGCGTAACAGCTGCCGGCGCACCTGCCCCATCGATTTCAGCCGCGCCATGACCTCCTGGCCGAGGTAACAGCCCTTCGTGTAGGAAATCGCGACCGCGTCGAGGCCGCCTTCGTTCGGCAGGTCGTCCGGCCCGATGTCGCGCGGCACGGCTGTAATGCTGGCTTTGATCCGAAATAATTCCATGTCGCTGTCCGGCAGCGGCAGCAGGTTCAGCTCGGCCATCCGCGCCTCGACCGCCGGTTGCGTTTCTGTGGCAAACATCAGCTCCATGCAGGGCACCGTCGCGCGCCGGCCGGGAAAACGCAGGGCGCCGCCAAATTTTTCCGCCATCTCGCTCGCCACCGTGCCGATCAGCGTCACGCCCCGGCACCCCGCCGTGCAATCTTCAATCGTGACGTCGTCCGCAATGACGAAGGCCTTGAGCCGCTCGCACAAGGTCGCGGCCGGCGAGAAATAGCTGCCCACCCAGAATGCACCTCCCTCGCCGCGCAGCACAAAGCTGTCCCCCTGCACTTTCCCTTTTTCATTGAGCCACAGGCCGTAAACTGCCGGTTGCTTCTCCAGTAACCGCAAATCGTTGGTGAATTGCCCTTGCAGGAAGTTAAAAGCGTCCGGCCCCGACACCTGCAACCATGCCGCCGGCTCCCAAATATGCGCTGCGGTCAATTCTGAATGTTGCATGTCTTTTGTTAGCTTAAACTAAGCTAATCTTTAAAAATGTTAACAATTTTTTCTAACTTCGCCTTGACTATGCCCACTACCCGGCTATCCCTTCAATCATAACTTTCACTTCTCCCGCCTAGCGGGAGTTTTGGGGTAACTAAGAAAGCAATGGGCGGCCCGCTTAGGGGTAGGCGGGCCGCCTCTCTTTTGTCCAAATGGGATCGCCCAGGCAAAGTAATTTGTAGTTGGGATTTGGTAGTTTGTATGAATGCCCTTCGCCGTATCCGGGGCCCTGAGCTCGCTGGCGATAAGCCTTGGTC
>DASYOA010000054.1:0-6006 GCA_036008265.1 Opitutaceae bacterium | reverse complement strand
GAGCTGGCCGAGGGGAGTGAGCCGGGTGCGCCGCAGGGCCGACTCGCTCATCACGAGCATGGCGACCGCGCCGTCGGTGACCTGCGAGGCGTTGCCGGCGGTGACGGTGCCGCCGCGTTTTTCGAAAATGGGCCGGAGCTTGGCGAGCGCCTCGATGGTCTGGCCGGCGCGAACGCCGTTGTCCTCGGTGACGTTCACGGGCGCGCGGGTGCCGCGCGGATAAACGGGGCAGGTTTCCTCGACGAACTTCTCCCTGGCCGCGGCGGTGCGCTGGTGCGATTGCAGCGCGAACTGGTCCTGTGCCTCGCGCGTGATGTGCCAGTCGCGCGCGAGGATCTCGGCGGTCTGGCCCATGTTGCAGCCGCAGACCGGATCGGTGAGGCCGAGCACCAGGCTCACGCGCGGCGCGAAATCCTTGGGACGGAACTGCAGGAGTGCGGCGGCTTTTTGCGTGAGGTTCTTCGCCTTCGACAGCGTGCCGAATTTTTTCGCGGCGCTATCGTTGTAGAGCAGCGGATAGCGCGACATGCTCTCGGTGCCGCCGACAAGGAAGATATCGCCGCGGCCGGCCGCGATTTTTTCCGCCGCCTGCGTGATGGCCTCGAAGCCCGACGCGCAATTGCGGTGCACGGTGATGGCGGGGACGCTCTCCGGCACGCCGGCGCGGAGGGCAATGACGCGGCTGACGTTGGCGGCATCGGCCGGCTGGCCGACGCAGCCGAAGATCACTTCGTCGATCTGCGCCGGGTCGATGCCGGTCTGCGCGAGGACGGCGGCGGCGGCGGTGCGGCCGAGATCGACGGCGTCGACGCCGGCCAGGGCGGTGCCCATCTTGCAAAAGGGCGTGCGCACACCGGCGACGAGGTAGAGCGGTTCTCTCATGGGCGCGCCTCCTGCGGTTGCGCAGCTTTCGGCCGGTGATCGACGACCTTCTCTTCCTTCAACGCGACGCCCACGTTCTGCAGGGTTTTCATTTCGGCATCCGGATGGAAAACGATTTTGTTCGGACGGATTTCGAATTGCGCCTGCAGCACCTCGCGCAAGGCGTTTTCGACGGTCGCCTCGGATGTGTCGGCGATGCGCGTGAGATGCAGGACGATCTCGTCGAGCTCGAGCGGATCGTCGTGGGCCTTGCGGAGCTCGATCTGCCACGAGCCGAGCCCAGGGACGTCGTCGAGCGCGTGCTCGAGCTCGTTGAAATCGACGATCGTGCCCTTGATCTTTTGGAAACGCAGCGCGCGAAATTCGGAGACGCGCGAAATGCGGCCCATCAACCGCGGCAGCGTGCGGCCGCAGCACGGGCAGGTTTCCCAGGTGAGTCCATTTTCGATCAGGTCGCCGGTGCGGTAGCGCAGCACGACGGTTCCGCGCTGGTCGAGCGGGGTCCAGACGATCTCGCCGCGCGTGCCGTCGGGGACGGGCGAGCCGGTCTCGGGATCGACGACCTCGACGATGCCCATATCTGGGTAAAGATGATAGCCGGTGGGAGTGCCGGTGGGCGGGACGGGACACTCGGTCCAGGCGAGTTTCGCCTCGGTGAAGCCGTACGTCGCCATCACCTGCACGCCCGGCGAGCCGAGCAGCTCGCACATGGCGGCGAGCTTGCGGCGCGTGCCGTCGGCAACCTTTTCGCCGCCGAGGCAGATGATGCGCACGCCCTCGAGGCGGCGCTTCTCGTCGATCGCTTGCTGCAGCACGTGGTAGATGAACGTCGGCATGGCGACGAGGATCTGCGGCTTCAGTTTCAGGATGGCGCGGAGATTGCCCTCGGTGCCCATGCATTTGCCGCCGCCGGTCGAGAGCGTGAAGGTGTTATGTTCGAGGCCGGCGAAGTGCATGCCCCAGAACGCGAGGTGCGGGGCGAAGGGAAACATGTTCAGCATTCGCTCCTCGCGCGTGACCCGACCGATACCGGTGATCCGGTCGCAGCCGATGGAGAGATTGCGGAGGTCGTGCTGCGTGTAGAGGAACGGGACCGATTCCGTCGAGCGGCCGGTGGTCGCGGTCATGAAGGTGGGCCGCCATTCGCGGTCGAGCTCATCCTTGACGCGGCCGCGACCGCGCAGGAGCGCACGGGCAATGACGCGCGGACGGGCGGCGAGTTTTTTGGGATCGGGGATGAGGGCGAAGCCGAGCGCGCGCGACGGGTTGTCGGGCGTGGGCAACAAGTCTTCCTTCGCGGTGAACGGAAGTTTTGTCAGGTCGCCGACCGAATGGAAATCACCGGCCGACAGACCGAGTTTCGCGAAGAGGGTGCGATAATGTTCCGAAAAGGGCAGGACGCAGTCGCGCAGGTAGCGGTGCAGCTTGCGGCCCTGCAGGGCGCGGCCGGTGTCGCGATCGAGACTGTGCCAGTGGGTGGTGAGCGAGGTGATCGACATCAGAGGTAGGCAACTCAGATGATGAAAGGAGAAGTCGATTCCGCGGCCACCGGTTTGGCGGGGCTCCCGGCCGGCACCGCGGGCGTCGGTGGAGGTGGCAAACCGAGGAAAGTGGCGATTTCGGCGAGCCGGTGCTTCCCGTCCTGCTCCCCGACGGCCATGACCTTCCGGATATAGAGCGGCTGAAACAGCAGGGTGGCGATAAAGTCGGACCGGTTGGTCTCATGCGTGCCGAGGCCGCGCACGATGTGGCGGAAGGTGCCACGCAGCTCCGATTGGAATTCGTTGGCCATCGCGCTGAGATCCTGGGACGGACGAATCAGCAGCACTTCCATGGGATGGAGCCCGAGCTGGCTGCGATCCGGATGGGTGGCCATGAGCTTGTTGGCCAGCCGGAGTTCCATCGCGTCGCGGTCGAGCGTATCGAGAAAGATCGAATTGAGCAGCAGGCCGATGATGGTGGCGGGCGGCGGATATTTTTCCGGCGGCAGCTGCGCCTCGCAATGGCTTGGTTCGAGGAGCGTGGAAATGGCGAGCAGGCGATCCGCGCCGAGGTGAATGGCCGGCGCCAGCGGGGAGACCAGGCGCACTCCGCCGTCACCATGCCATTCGTCCCCGAGGCGCACCGCGGGGAAAACCAGCGGCAGGGCGCACGAGGCGAGGATGTGATCAATGGTGATCTGCGCGGACACCCCGCGCTGGGACGGGCCTTCCCAACCCACGATGTCCTTCCCCTGGATCCAAGTCACGGATTCCCCGGTTGGGTAACTAGTCGTGATGATGCCCAGGGCGGAAAGCTTGCCGCGGCGGATGTTTTCATCGATTCCCCGCAACACGCCATCCTCCGTCTTGAGCGCGCGGTGCAGGAATTTTTTCAGCGGGGAAGTATTCACTAGGGCATGGGTGGAAGGCCCGACGCGCACGCCGCCCGAGATCAGCCGCAGTCCCCAGGATAGCACTTTCCAGCTGAGATGGTGAAACTCTGTGTGGAACACATCGTCGATCGTGAGGCCTTCCCAATCCTTCACCAGTTCCTCCACGGCGTCCGGAAAATTGGAAGGACTGCTGGCGAGGAGCGCGGCATTGATCACGCCCGCCGACACGCCGGTCAGGATGGGAAACGTCAGATCCGGATAAGCCCGGGCGAGACTGCGCAACACGCCGACCTGATAAGCGGCACGCGCGCCGCCACCGGTGAGCAACAGAGCGGTTTTAAATGGCGCGCCCATGGGATTTCAGGGTTTTGGGATAACTCGTAACTGCTTCTCTCTACGGAAGCTAAACTAACGCCAAAGCGGCCGTTGGCAAGCTCACCCCACTTATATCGCGGCTTTTTCGAGCCACTAAAACTGGTTTGCAATAAATATATAGCCGTCGCTTTTATTATCTAAAATTTGACGAATCCGGCCGGTCAAAAGCCGATTAAATCCAATTAATATAATCAGCGAACCAAGGGGCGTATAGTTTTGAAATGGCGTGAAAAAAGGACACACTTGTATAATTAAAATACCCCTTAAAAAATTCATGTGGATTCTGGCCTTGCCATGCCTTTTCTCCATGGAGGCGCGGAGCGACACGACGGCCCCGCCAGTGGAGCCGGGCTTTCTTGGCTTCATGGACCGGCTGCCGGAATTTGTTAATACCGACCTGCCTTTTTTCGCCCCGCGCGGCGCGTATTGGTTCTATGCCCGGCCGCGGATCGGCAACCCTCTTGATGGAAAATATTTCCGCCTGGACGCGGGGATGTGGGTCAAGGTGACGAAGTCCGTCGACTTCAATATCGGCGCCCAAAGCTTCGTCTGGCGCGACCAGACGGTTAATGACGCGACGCGCTGGGGATTTAATGGCGCAACCACCGGCATAAAATACAACCGCAGCCTGCCCGGGCCGATCGGCACCGCCATGAGCGTAGGCGTGAATTTTTCCACGCCGATCGGCCGGCCGCCCATCGCGCTGAGCGATGGATTTCGCCGCACGGATCCCTTTTTCACTTACACGCGGCCGCTTTCCGTGCGTTTGCGCCTGGTCGGCTTCGCCAGTGTCGGCGCCGACATGCTCGCCCATACGTCCCTGCCCAACAGCTATGGGAAGAATGCGCTCCATTCGAATTCACTGAATGGCTCGGTGGGCGCGACGCGCGATTTCAGGTGCTTCGCCGTCACCGTCTCCCTGAACGGCGCCACCACCGCCGTGATGAGCAAGCACGCGCTCCAGGTTTTCAGCCTCAATCCACAGGTCACCATCCCGGTGGAACATCTTTTGCCCTCGCTCTGCGCCAAGCTGCCGCACTGGCATTTCAACCTGAACCTGTCCGCGCATGCCACGACGGGGCCCGATGGCCAGCAGTACGGCGCGGGCACCTCCCTGAGTGTGAATTTCACGTCGAAGCACTAGCGCACGCAGCGCGCTAGTGGTAGTTGGTAGTTTGGATTTGGTAATTGGTGCCGATCACGGAGTAGCTGGTGATTCGAAATTCGTAGTTGGTGCGGACGCCCTGATTCGTTCTCCGAGCCGTCTCGACAAGCCCGTTCGGCGGGTTCGACTGGCTCACCGCAGGCAGGCTCAGGGTCCCGAGCATTGTCGAGAGACTCAAGGCCCAGAGCAAGTCGAGCGGGCTACGAAGGGCACGGCAAGCATCGGATCGAAACCAACTACCAACTACAAATTACCAACTACTCCTACCAGAACCACCCTTGTTCCGATGACGCCTTGAAGATCGCGCCGACGAATCGCTCGAGCTCCAAATTGAATTTCACGATGAGGTGATCCGAGCCGTGGGTGAGCCCGTAGCCCACGCCAAAATTATATTCCAGGCCGTGCGGCAGTTCGCCCCAAATGACGGGAAAGATATAATGTTGTTGGTCACCGATGGGATCGGTCTGGTCGATCAATCCCGCTCCGCCGTAGAATTCCAAGCCCGGCGACAGGCGCCGCGTCCAGCGGTAGTGCGCGCCGGCGACATAACCGAATTCCACGCCCTGATTGTGGCCGACTCCGGCCAGGACTTTTTCAAACTTCGGATTGGCCATGATCGAGAGCCGTCCGAAATCCTTCTCGAGGATCGGCCGCAGCTCCAGTTCGCGGGCCGCATCGTCGAATTGCGGGGTTTTGTGCCACTCGAGCTCGGCGTACCAGCCTATGTCCACGGGCAAAACATCCTGGTCGAATAATCTTCCGCGCAACCTGACATTATTGCCGGCCCACCGGAGCCCGTGGCCGTTGGGTTGGGCCATGTTGAGATAAATGGCGGCCTCGATCCGGTCGGTGAGGCCGTAGGTGATCTCATAAGCGTTGTTCCACATCTTCTGGCTGGGAAACGTTCCCTGGGCCGTGCCTTCGCCACCGACGCCATGACCACGGGCCACCACGGCGTTGTCGGTTTCGAACTCGGCCATGCCCCTCGGCGTGGTGGAGTAGGGGTAGACTTCGAATTCCCAGGGGTCGACCTGCGCGGCGCACGTGGCGCAGGCCACGAACAGGAAAAAGCTGAAAACTGAAAACTGAAAGCCGAACAGAAAATGATTTTTCCCCGCGGATGGCGCGGATTTGCGCGGATGAATTTTGAGCACGGAAGTCACGGAGGACCCTACTTCGCTAAAGCTACGAAGGGCAGGCGCAGATGAAC
>DASYOA010000053.1:0-3088 GCA_036008265.1 Opitutaceae bacterium | reverse complement strand
TGCGGATGCCAATGGGCGCCTTCACCCCGAGCTGGCCGGCGACGTGATTGATGCGGGTGAGCTCGGGCTCGCTTTCGACGTGAAAGGAGAAAATGCCATTTTCGAGCGCGAGCTTGATCTCGCCCTCGGTCTTGCCCACGCCGGCAAAAACGCTGGCCTCCACCTTCGCGCCCGCCGCGATCACCCGCCGCAGCTCGTCTGCGCTGGCAAATTCAAACGCCGCGCCGAGATTCGAAAAATGGCGCAACACGGCCAGGTTGGAGTTGGCCTTGACCGCGTAACACAGCTGCACATCGAGCCCGGCCAGGCTTTGCGTGAGACGTTGGTAATTATTTGTAATGGTCGCCGCACTGTAAACGTAAGTGGGCGTGCCGTAGAGATGTGCAACGGCCGCGAGGTCGACCGACTCGCAATGGAGGTTTTGCCCTACGTAGTGGAAGTGGTGCATTTGGCTGGGAAAAAGGCGTCAAAAACAGAGTTATACCGGCTTTCACCTTGAAAAAACGACTATAATTTTCAATTAGTGTGCGCGTGATTCGCGTATTCAAAAACTGGTTTCATCGGCCGGTGGTTCGCTTTGGCGCCATCGATAACAGCCGTATCGCGACCACTCCCATCCGCAATTCGCTTTTTGTAAGTTTCATCACTGAAACGGGTTGCTACCGGGCTCGCCATGTGGATCGCCATGAATCACAGATGCGCCGCCGCAAGCTGGCGAAGGGCGTGCTGCTCATCGCCATCGGCGCGCTGAGCGCATGGGTCATCATCGAAAGCGCGAGGGCGTTGACAATGTTTTGACGGCTGCGTGCTGCCGTTGAGACGGGTGGAGCGCGTCGTCCCTGACGCGCTTAAATGGAAGACCTGAAATGAACGCGTCAGGGACGACGCGTTCCACCATTTATTCTCCGCCCGCACCAGCCGGAGTCGGTTTGAAGGCGGCCCGAAAGGTGGCACCCAGGTAATCGCGGTTCATGCGCGCGATGAAATCGTGTGAAATGAGCTTCGGGCACGCCGCGCTGCATTCGTACTGATTGGTGCAATTACCGAAGCCGAGATCGTCCATCGTCTGCACCATGGCAAGCACGCGGCGGTCGCGCTCGGCCTGCCCTTGCGGCATGAGGCCGAGGTGTGAGACCTTCGCGGCGACAAACAACATCGCGCTGGCGTTCTTGCACGCCGCCACGCAGGCGCCGCAGCCGATGCATTGCGCGGCATCCATCGCGAGGTCGGCCGCGTCCTTCGGCACCGGAATGGCGTTGGCGTCGGGCGCCGAGCCGGTGCGCGCGGTGATGAAGCCGCCGGATTGCATAATCTGGTCGAACGCGCTGCGGTCGGTGACGAGATCCTTGACGATGGGAAAGGGATGCGCGCAGAAGGGCTCGACCACGATGACGTCGCCGTCGTTGAAGCTGCGCAGGTAGGTCTGGCAGCTCGCGACGCCGCGATGCGGGCCATGCGGCTTGCCGTTGATGACGAGCGAGCAGGTGCCGCAAATGCCCTCGCGGCAGTCGTGCGCAAACGCGATCGGCTCCTCACCCTTCCCGGCCAGCCCGTCGTTGACGACGTCGAGCATCTCGAGAAAGGACATGTCGGGATTGAGATCCTTGGCCTGATAATCGACGAACCGACCCGGCTGGCTGGGGCCGGCCTGGCGCCAGACACGCAGGGTGACAGAAATGTTTTTCTTGGAATTTTCCATCGATGAAATCGTAAATCGCCCTACTTGTAGTTGCGCACGCTCATCTTGACCGCCTCGTAATTGAGCGGCTCGGTGTTACGCAGCGGCTTTTGGCCCGCGCCCTGGAATTCCCAGGCGGCGACATGCGCATACTTCTCGTCGTCGCGCTTGCATTCGCCGTCGGGATACTGGTGCTCCTCGCGGAAATGTCCGCCGCAGCTTTCCTCGCGCTCGAGCGCATCGAGGCAGAGGAGCTCGCCGAGCTCGAGGAAATCCGCCACGCGGCCAGCGGATTCAAGCGACTGGTTGAGCGTGCCGCCAGCGCCGGGGACGTTGACGTTCTGCCAGAATTCCTCGCGCAGCGCGGGAATTTCCTTCAGCGCCTTCTCGAGGCCGGCCTTGGTGCGCGCCATGCCGCAAAATTCCCACATGATTTTTCCGAGGCGCTTGTGGAAATGGCTCACCGGTCCCCTGCCCTTGATGGCGAGCAAGCGTGCGACCAGGCCGCGGACATTTTCCTCGGCCTGCCTGAATTCGGGCGCATCGGTCGATGGGCGCGAGCCGGGCTTCTGCGTGGCGAGATAATCGCCAATGGTGTAAGGAATGACAAAATAACCGTCGGCCAGGCCTTGCATGAGCGCGCTGGCACCGAGGCGGTTGGCGCCGTGGTCGGAAAAGTTGGCCTCGCCCAGCACGAACAGGCCGGGAAGGTTCGACATCAGGTTGTAGTCCACCCACAGGCCGCCCATCGTGTAGTGCACCGCCGGGTAGATGCGCATCGGCGTCTGGTAGGCGCTTTCGTTGGTGATCTCGTGGTAGATGTCGAAGAGATTGCCGTAGCGCTCGCGCACGCCGGCTTCACCGAGGCGCTTGATGGCGTCACTGAAGTCCAGATACACGCCGAGGCCGCTCTCGCCGGCGCCGCGGCCCTCGTCGCACACGCGCTTGGCCGCGCGCGAGGCGATGTCGCGCGGGGCGAGATTGCCGAAGCTCGGATACATGCGCTCGAGGTAATAATCGCGGTCGGCCTCGGGGACCTCGGCGGGCTTCTTCAGGCGATCCTCTTTTTTCTTCGGAACCCAGATGCGGCCGTCGTTGCGCAGCGACTCGCTCATGAGCGTGAGCTTCGACTGGTAGTCGCCGGTCACGGGGATGCACGTCGGGTGGATCTGCGTGTAGCAGGGATTGGCGAGGCACGCGCCGCGTTTGTAGGCGCGCCAGATGGCGGTGGCGTTGGAGCCGCGCGCGTAGGTCGAGAGGTTGAAAACGTTGCCGTAACCGCCGGTGGCGAGGATCACCGCATCGGCCGCATGGCGCGAAATTTCGCCCGACACGAGGTCGCGGACGATGATGCCCTTGGCCTGGCCGCCGATGACGACGAGATCGAGCATTTCGCTCTGGGTGAAAAGC
>DASYOA010000052.1:0-4353 GCA_036008265.1 Opitutaceae bacterium | reverse complement strand
GCGCCGTGAAGTCCGGCGCAAAACCGCAGGCGAAAAAGTTTAGCTCAGCCGAACGGGCATGATCACACAGATAAAACTGTCAAGGGTCTTGAACACGCCCGGGCTGACTTCGTCCTTAAGCTCAAAGAAAATTTCGTCTTTCGCAAGCGCACGCAGCGGATCCATGACGAACGCGGGATTGAAAGCCACTTGCAGGTCGGGCCCGCTGTAGCTGATTGCCATCGACTCGTGCGCCTCGCCAAAATCGGGGCTCTGCGCGGTGATTTCGAGCAGGTTGCTGGTGAGTTTGATCTTCACCGAATTCGACTTCTCGCTCGTGACCAGCGCCGCGCGATGGATGCACTGCAGGAAAAGCTCGCGCTCGAGCTTGATGCGCTGGTGGGTCTCCTTCGGGATGACCTGCTGGTAATTCGGATAGTTGCCCTCGACGACTTTCGAGTAAAGGTAAACGCTGTCGACCAGGCCGCTGTTGTCCTTGTCGGTGCCGATCTGGAACGAGGCGCGGCGGTCGTTGAAGGAAATTTTTAGTTTTTCGCCCTTGTCGAGCAGGCGCATGAGTTCGCTGGCGGTCTTGGCGGGCAAAATGATGCTGCCGGCATTGGCTGCGGGCACATCCATTTCCTTGCCGATGAGGGCGAGGCGCCGGCCGTCGGTGGCCACCAGCGAAAGTTTGCCGTCCTTGAAGTTGAAATAGATGCCGTTGAGGATGTACCGCGTCTCATCGGCCGACTGGGCGTAGGCGACGCTCTTGAGCATCGTGGTAAGCTCGGCCTGCGCGAGGGTGAAGGATTTCTCGTCGCCGAATTCCGGCAGGGGCGGGAACTCTTCCTTGCCAATGCCCATGATGCGGAAATTTGAACCGCCGGAGACCAGTTTAACCTGATGGCTTGGTGAAGCATCGAAGGTGACATCGACATTGGGCAGTTCTCGCACGATGGTCGCGAGGCGTTTGACCGGAAGCGTGACCGCGCCGGTTTCCTTGACCTCAGCCTTGATCTTGCAGCGGATGCCAAGGTCCAGGTTGGTTGTCGTGAGGGAAATTTGATCCTTCTCCGCCTCGATCAGCACATTGCTCAAAATCGGCATCGTGGCTTTTGAGCCGACGACGTTGAGCACTTGGGCGAGCCCGTTGGCAAAGTGGTCTCGGTTGATTTTGAATTTCATGGAAAACGACAGGACAAAAATGGGGAAACTAACAAAAGCTAATCGATAAGAGATTTAATTCATAAGCAAGCAGTCTTAGTATATGCTGCGAAAAAGACCAACAACCGATGGCAAACAGGACATTTTTAGGTGGTGACAGCAAACCTGAGCTGGCCTGCGAACAACCGTCGCGGTGGCACCAGTAACCACCGGGTTATGCGCAAGGGTAAAGTTGTTGGTCATCGCTTGGTCGCTTGTTCACACTTTTGCCGACAGGCCGGAGCGAGCCTTGTTCATCCGCTGGATCCGGCGCCAGTGGCCAAAGATTCCGTAGGAAATGTAACCCAAAAAAATCCAGATCAACGCCACTTCGTGCAAGACCAGTACGCAGCCTATGACGGCAAGCACGACGACGAAGGTTCGCAAACGCATCCGCATCTGCCAGTCGATTTGCTTGAAGCTGGGATAACGAATGGTGCTCACCATCAGCATCGCGATGAGCAAGAGCAGGAAAGGTAGCGTCAGCGCCCAATGCCCCAGCTCCCGGTTGTTCTGGGAAAGATTGAGGAGAAACAACACGAGCGACGCCACCGTCCCCGCGGCCGCCGGCACCGGCAGGCCAATGAAATCCTTGCTGCTTTCCTTCTGGGCCCGGGCGAGCAAGGGATTGGTGATGACATTGAACCGCGCCAGGCGCACGGCGGCGCACAACAGGTAAATGAAACCGAAGAGCCAGCCGGTTTGGCGAAACCATTCGGTGTCCTGGGTCGTGGGCGACAGGATCAGGAAAAACACCATCAGGGCCGGCGCCACGCCAAACGAAACTACGTCGGCCAGCGAATCGAATTCCGCGCCGAAAAGGGATTCGCGCCCCCCCATGCGCGCCAGCCGCCCGTCGAGCGAATCAAACACGACCGCGCCCAGGATGCACCAGACCGCCTGCGTGTAGAGGACCGATGGGGTGCGGTTGGCATACTCGGTGATCAAATCGGTCGGCACCGAAGCCAGCCGCGCCTGGATGCATTTAATCACCGAGACGAAGCCACAGAACAAGTTGCCCGCCGTCATCAAGTTCGGCAGAAAGTAAATGCGGCTGGCCTGCCGGACATTGTAGGGGTTTTCGCGCGATTCGAGGTCGGACATGAAGGGAAAAGGGCGGAGGTTATTTCTTCGTGAGCGACTCGAGGTATTTCCAGAACTTCGAGTGTTGCTCCACCAGTTGCTGCTCGGAGACGGGCAGCTTGTTGCGCAGGAGAAAGTCCTCCAGCGAGTTTTTGTGCAGGATGTAAAGCGTGTGCAGGGTGTCGCCCTGCACTTCAAAGTAGAACCGGCACTCGCCCGCGCGCAGCCGGTAGAGCGTCTGGCCGCCGCGCTGGAAGCGGCCCAGCGGTTCACGCGGCGTCGCCAGGTCGGCCGACTTCAAGCTGGTGATCGGCTCGATCACCTCCATCTGCGTCAGCTTGTCGAGCTTGTTCAGCTCGTGCATGCTCTGCTCGGAAAAAGTGACCTGATACATCGGGAGACTATTATTAAGTAACAAGTAGCAGGTAACAAGTAACAAGTGGGTGGCGCGCCAGGGCTGCCACCCAAGTATCAAGTAGCAGGTAGCAAGTGGCAGGTGTCCACCAACTACAAAATACCAATTACCAAGCGCGACTATTGACCAACGACCAATGACCAAGGACAAATGACAACATGGGCTTGCGGTTGATACGGATATTTTTCGTCGCGTTGCTGATATTTGCCCTGGGTGCGTCCAGCCGCGCCGGGATCACCCTCGACATCCCGGTCTTTGCCGGTGGCAACGGCACGGCGTTCTACGAGGAAACCGCGCGGCAGTTCGAGGCGTTGCGGCCCGGCGTGAAGATCAACCTCTACGGCGACCCGCGCATCGATGACAAAGTGCGCGTGCGCATCATCGATGGAAACTACCCCGATGCCTCAAACGCCGGATATGTGCCATGGCCCATCCTGATCCGCACCGGTAAGGTGCTTGACCTCAAGCCTTGGCTCGATGGCCCGAATTGGGAAGGCGACTCGCGCTGGCGCGACACATTCTTGCCCGGCGCCCTTGATTCATGGGTCGTGGATGGCCACGTCTGTGGCCTGCCGCTCACTTACTCGTGCTGGACGATTTTCTACAACAAGGCGCTCTTCCGGGCCCACGGCTGGAGCGAGCCGCGCACGTGGGATGATTTTTTTTCATTGTGCGAAAAAATCCGCGCCGCCGGGATCGCGCCGTTGAGCCTGCCTGGCACGCGCTGGCTTTATCCCGACGCCTTCCTGCGCGCGGCCTATCACAACCTCGCCGGCGAGGAAGGCTGGCGCGCGCTCAACGACCTCGCGCCCGGTGCCCGGCTCGATCCGCGCTACGAGCGCAGCGCGGCACTGCTGCAGCGCATCATGAAAAACTACGTCCTGCCCGGCTGGGAGGGCGAAACCCACACCGGCGCCGAGCTGGCGTTTTTGCAGGGCCGCGCCGCCATGACCGTCTCTGGCTCGTGGCTGGTCGACGAGACGAAGGGGAAAATGCCCGCGGATTTCGAGCTGGGCGCGATGAATTTCCCCGTGTTTCCCGACGGTGTGGCCGACCCGACGACGATCCAGACTGGTGCGGACAGTTTCTTTGTCTTCGCCACCGGCGATGGGCAGCGCGAGCGGCTGACGGTGGACTTCCTGCGTTTTCTCACCTCGCGCGCGCGGGCGGAGGCGTTTGTGCGGCTCACGGATTCGCCGGTGGCGGTGCGTGGCGTGCCGGACTCGGCTTACTCGACGCGCATGCGCGACACCGTGGCCATGATCGCGCACGCCAAGGCGGCCTTCAACATGCCGCAAGTCATGATGCAGCCGCCCGCTGTCCGGCAGGCGATGATCGGCGGGAGCCAGCTGCTGACCACCGGACAAATCACACCGCGGCAATTTGCGGAACAACTCGAGGCGGCAGCAGCAACCGATCGCATGCACGCGGCTGATCCGGACCGCGTGGAGATGAATCATCCGTTCGCGGGCAGCGCGCTGCTCGGTGCGCTTGCTGTCGCCGCTGGCTGGGCCGTGTGGCGGCAATGTGGGCGGGGTGCCCTCACCCCGCGAAAAGAGGATTCTTATCTCGGTCGGTTGCGCGCGCCGGTTGCGCTGGGTTTTGTCGGGCCCGCGTTTTTGCTCTACGGCGCACTCGTGCTGCTGCCGGGCCTGGTGTCGTTCGCGTGGGCG
>DASYOA010000051.1:0-4388 GCA_036008265.1 Opitutaceae bacterium | reverse complement strand
GCCATGCAATGCCGCAACGGCGGCTGGGGCAGCTTCGACAAGGACTGCACCAAAATGATTTTCGAGAACATCCCCTTCGCCGACCACAACGCGATGCTGGATCCGCCGACGGTGGACATCACCGGGCGCATGTTGGAGATGCTGGCGGCCTACGGTTACAGCCGCGACGACCCGCGCGTGGAGAAGGCGATCTCTTTTATTTTCTCCGAACAGGAGCCGGACGGAAGTTGGTTTGGCCGCTGGGGGGTGAACTACGTCTATGGCACTTTCCTGGTGCTGCGCGGGTTTGCCGCCATCTGCATCGATCAAGGCGATCCGCGCATCCAGAAAGCCGCCGCGTGGATCCGCTGCGTGCAAAATTCCGACGGCGGCTGGGGCGAGACGTGCGGCACCTACGACGATCCCAGCACGCGCGGACTGGGACCGAGCACACCGTCGCAGACGGCTTGGGGGCTGCTGGCCCTGCTAGCCGCCGGCGACCACACGTCCGAAGCCGTCGCGAAGGGCGTCCGCTGGCTGCTCACCCGGCAACGGCCTGATGGCAGCTGGGATGAGTCGACTTGCGCTGGGCCAAATTCTCAGTCCCAATATACCGCAGCAGGCTTTCCCAGAGTTTTTTATCTGGCCTATCACTTATATCGACAATACTTCCCGCTGTTGGCCCTCACCGGTTATCGGCGGGCCAGGGAACGAGCTTCCTAAAACACTACAATCATGGCCGTACCAATTTCCCAGATGTGGACCGTTGCCACCTATGTCCTGAAAAACAGGCTAAAGGGCAACAAACGTTATCCGCTGGTGCTGATGCTGGAACCGTTGTTCCGCTGCAACCTGGCCTGCGCCGGCTGCGGCAAGGTCCAATATCCGGCCCACATCCTCAAGAAACAGCTCACCCCCGAGGAATGTTTTGCCGCGGTGGAAGAGTGCGGCGCCCCGATGGTTTCACTGCCCGGTGGCGAACCCTTGCTGCATCCGCAGATCGTCGAGATCGTCAACGGCCTCGTCGCGCGCAAAAAGTACGTTTACCTGTGCACCAACGCGCTGAAACTCAAGGAGCGCCTGCACGAGTTCACGCCATCGAAGTATCTCACGTTCTCGGTGCACCTCGACGGGCAGCGCGAACACCACGACTTCTCGGTCTGCAAAGAAGGCGGCTACGACATCGCCATCGAAGGGATCAAGGAAGCCGTCAAGCACGGCTTCCGTGTCACGACCAACGCCACCTTCTTCGACGGCACCGACGCCAATTCCGTCCGCGGCTTCTTCGACGAAGTGATGGACATGGGCGTCGAGGGCATCGTGCTTTCGCCCGGCTACAGCTACGACAAGGCCCCGGACCAAAGCCATTTCATGGGCCGCGCCCGCGTGCGCCGGCTGTTCCGCACCATCCTGTCGAATCGCAAGCCCACCTGGAAATTCAACATGTCGCCGCTGTTCCTCGAGTTCCTGATGGGCGATCGCAAGTACGAGTGCACGCCCTGGGGCTCGCCGGCCTTCAACATCTTTGGCTGGCAGCGGCCCTGCTATCTGCTGCAGGACGGTTATACCTCGAGCTACAAGGAGCTGCTCGAAACCACCAAGTGGGAAGAATACGGCGCGGCCAGCGGCAATCCCAAGTGCGCCAACTGCATGGTCAGTTGCGGCTATGAGCCCACCGCGGTGATGGATGGCTTCGGCTCGCTCAAAGGTTTTTGGGGCATGGTGCGCGGAAATTTCAGGAAATATCCCGACTCGGCTGCGCTGAAGGCGCTGGATGAGCCCGCGGCGCATGAGCCGGCGGTGGCAACCATCGGAAAATCCGCCTGCGGCGTTGGGGGGTCGTGCGAATCATGACCGCCAGCGTACAGAAATATACCTTGGAACAGGTCGAGGCGCTGGAACTGGCGCCAGGCACCGAGCATCAAAACCTGGAAGGCTGGGTTCCCCCGCTGGCCAGCGACGATGACCTGCGCCAGGCCCTCGAAAAGGCCTTCGACTATCGCGGCGACGTGACGCTCACGCTCAAGAGCGGCGAGCGCATCGAGGCTTACATCTTCAACCGCCAGACCAGCGCCACCCTCGCGGATTCACATCTACAGTATTTCACGCCGAGCGCACCGGAGAAACGCAAGGTGAGTTACGCCGAGATCGCCCGCATCGAGTTCACGGGCAAAGACCGCGCCGCCGGCAAGCAATGGGAGGATTGGGTGAGAAAGTACAATGAACGCAAAGCCGCCGGCGAAAAAAATATCGCCTTGAACCCGGAGGCGCTCGATTAGGGTCTTTGTTACAGGTGCGACGGGATTTGTCGGCCATCATGTGGCCAAGGCACTGGCCGTACAGGGCGCCGATCTGCGCCTGCTGACTCGCAAGAGCAGCAATCTCTCCAACCTTGAAGGCATCGCCGGGGAAACCCATGTGGGCGACCTGGCCCAGCCGGAATCGCTGCGGCCGGCGCTGGCTGGCTGCGATGCCGTGATGCACGTGGCCGCCGATTATCGGCTCTGGATTCGCGACCCGGCGGCCATGTACCGCATCAACGTGGACGGCACGCGCGAACTTCTGCGGCTGGCGCGCGAGGCCGGTGTCCCGCGGTTCGTTTACACCTCCAGCGTGGCCACGATGCATTTTTTCGCGGATGGCAGCATCAGCGACGAGGACACGCCGGTTTCCCTGCACGACATGGTGGGGCACTACAAACGATCCAAATTCCTGGCCGAGGAACAGGCCATCGCGGCCGCAGAAATCGGCCAGCAGGTCATCATCCTCAATCCCACCACCCCGATCGGGCCCAACGACGCCAAGCCCACGCCCACCGGCCGCATCTTCGTGGATTTTCTGAATAAGAAATTTCCCGCGTACATGGACACCGGGCTCAACCTCGTGGACGTCGCCGAGGTCGCCCGCACCCACGTGGCCGCGCTCACCCAGGGCACACCCGGCCGTCGCTACATCCTCGGCGGCGAAAACCTGACGCTTAAACAAATCCTCGATATGATGTCGGCGATCACCGGCCTTCCCTCGCCCACGGTCAAAATCCCTTTTGCGGTCGCCGCCACCTACGCTTTTTTCGAGGAGTGGATCACGGGCCGCATCCTCGGGCGCGAGCCGCGCGCCACGCTGGAGGAAGTCCGCATGGGCCGCAAAAAGATGTTCGCCTCCAGCGCCCGCGCTCAACAGGAGCTGGGCTTTCGCCTCGTGCCCGTCCAACCGGCCATGCAAGCCGCGATCGAGTGGTTCCGCGCCCACGGCTACGCGCGTGGGCGCGCCTGACGACGCGCGATTTAAGATTCAAAATTTCAGATTTCAGATCGATCACAAGCCATTCGTCATTCTTCATTCGCCATTCGGATTTCCAAATGAAACGCATCGCCATCATTGCCGCCATGGCTGGCGAATTGAAACCGCTGGTGCGCGGCTGGACGCGCAAATCCCGCCACGGCGTCGATCTCTGGCGCCAGCGCCACGGCGAAAACGAGTGGATTGCCGCCTGCGCCGGGGTCGGAATGGATGCGGCCAAGCGCGCGTTGGAGGAAATCGAGCAAGATGGAGCGATCGATTTGGTTTTCTCCATCGGTTGGGCGGGAGCGTTGCGCGAGGAGTTCGCGCCCGGCCAGGCCTACCGCGTCTCCGGGATCATCGAGGCGCGCTCCGGCGACCGTTTCAGCGTGGCCGGCCATTCCGCGGAGTGCTGGCTGGTGACCAGCGACCGGGTGGCGGATCAGGCGGACAAGCGGCTGCTTGCCACCACCTATGGAGCCGGCCTCGTGGACATGGAGGCGGCCGGAGTCGCCCGCCAGGCCGCGATGCGCGGCATTCCTTTCTATTGCATCAAGGGCGTCAGCGATGGTTTTTCCGACCAGCTGCCCGATTTCAACGGCTTCATCTCGGCGAACGGACAGTTTCAAACGGCGCAGTTTATTTTTCTCGCCGCGCTCCGGCCCTGGTACTGGTCCGCACTGATGCGGATGGGCAAAAACAGCAAAAAAGCCGCGCAAGGCATCAAGGAAATCCTGCTCGAGATTCTGGAACATTCACCGCGGTGATGGTTATCAGCGGTTGCCTTCTTCCTGTCATTCTAAGCACACCCATGTATTAGCCAATGCGAAATACAACAATGTAATTATTCATTGGATACGTTAAATGAATTAACTGCCCGCGCATAAATCCGGATACCAGGATCGCCGCTCAGCGTGACACCCCATTCACCGCGGCCGTTTTTTGTCCGGCGCCGGCCGATCTTTAAAAAATTTACACGACGCTTTATCCCCTGGAATTCGCGCGCCGTTTCTGGGGGAATTTTCCTGCGTCCACGCCCCGGCCAGACGCCCTTTTCCCTTGACCCTCCTCCGCGACTAAATCGGAGTAGCGCCATCAGGATCGCCATTGTGCCCTGAGTGAAGCCATGA
>DASYOA010000050.1:0-4251 GCA_036008265.1 Opitutaceae bacterium | reverse complement strand
CGCTCGCTCGGCTTCCACATCAACGCGTCCGACCATGAACTCCGGTCCGATGAAGTGATGAAAAAAATTGCGCCAGAGGATCTCCTGCGCTTCGGCATGATCCCCGAATTCATCGGCCGCCTGCCCATCGTCTCCGTGCTCGACCAGTTGACGGTCGCCGATCTCGAGAAAATCCTGCTGAAGACTAAAAACGCGATGGTGAAGCAGTACTCGAAACTTTTCGCGATGGACGGCGTGCGCCTCAAGCTGACGTCCGACGCGGTGAAGGCCATCGCACAGAAAGCCCTCGATTTGAAAACCGGCGCGCGCGCGCTCCGGGCGATCATGGAAGGCCTGATGCTCGAGGTCATGTATGACCTGCCGCAACGCGACGACGTGAGCGAAGTCGTGATCGACGCCGGCGTGGTCGCGGGCCGCCGCCGGCCGATCCTGAAACGCATCGGCAAGACCGAGCCGAAGCAGGACGCGGCCTGAGTGATTGATCAGTAAGGCGTCGGATTAAGCGCAAAGGCGCCAAGACGCGAAGTGTGGCTTGTACCTACCTTGTTTAATGAGGCTAAGAGATTATCGCGGAAACACGGAAGGGCTGAGGTACGGAAAATCTTTTCGCGCTTCCGTCGTTCCGTGTTTCCGCGATGATGCCCCCTCAATTTGACGTGACGGCTTTTGGCTCCGTGCCGCCGTTTTGATTCTCGAAGTATTTTTTGAGGATGGCGGCGGCGACGGGCATGGCGTATTGCGCGCCGCCAAAACCTTCGTTGAGCGTGTCGCCTTCGATCGCCACGGCCCAGGCGATTTGCGGATGATCGGCCGGCGCGAAACCGATGAACCAGGCGATGTCGATGGTGCCGCCGGCCTTGCGGACTTGCGCGGTGCCGGTCTTGCCGGCGATCGTCACGCCGGGAATGGTGAAGGCGGGCAAGGCGAAGATTTCTGCGGTGCCTCCTTTGCTGACACAGCCTTTCATGCCGTCGATGATGGCGGCGTACTGCGCGGGCGTGAGGCCGATGGGTTCGCTGGATTGCTGCGGATGGTTGGGATCGTGAATCAGGGTGGGCTTGGTCACCGTTTCACCACGCGCGAGTGAGGCGGCGAAGCAGGCCATGTCGAGCGGTGTGACGAGGACGAAGCCCTGACCGATGGCCATGTTGGCGGTGTCGCCCGGGAACCATTCCTCATCGCGGTTGCGCTGTTTCCACTCCGGATCCGGGATGAGCATGTGGTGGGTTTCACCGGGGAGCTCGATGCCGGCGGGCTGGTCGAGGTGGAAGCGACGGGCCTCGGCTGCGATGAGGTCGACGCCGGTTTGAACGCCCGTGTTCCAGAAATAGATGTCGCAGCTTTTCGCAATGGCCTGGCGGAGATCGATGATCCCGTGATGGCCAAGGCCGTTGTCGCAGCTGAAAGTGTGGCCACCGATGCGCATGGTGCCTTCGCAGTCGAAGGTGGTGTCGGGGGTGATCCAGCCGTTGCGCAGGGCGGCGATGGCGGTGACGAGCTTGAAGGTGGACCCGGGCGGGTAAGTGGCGTCGAGGGCGTGGTTGAGCCACGCGCCCTGGTCGTGGATTTGCTGGGCGGTGGCGGTGCTGAGACGCGGCGCGAAATCGTTGAGGTTGTAGTCGGGCTTGCTGGCGAGAACGAGGACTTCACCGGTGTTGACGTCGATGGCGGCGGCGGCGCCGGTATAATCGCCGATGGCCTGCTCGGCGGCGAGCTGCAGGTCGATATCGATGCTGGTGGTAAGATTATGGCCCTGGATCGGCACGCGCCGCTGGATGGGGGGATCGACTTTGAAGCCGGCATAATCGACACGGTAGATGGAGCCGCCGGTCTCACCCTGGAGTTGGTCGTCGAAGTGCGCCTCCAGGCCGTCGCGGCCCATCGTGCCTTTCATGCTGAAGGTTTTCAGCTCTTCGCCCGGGAAGTCACCGATATCGATATCCTCGTTGATGCTGACGAAGCCCAGCGCGTGCGCGGCGGCCGAATTGTAAGGATAATAGCGGGTGGTCGAAGTGTAAACCTGCAGCGGGGACTCGACCGGCAGTTGCTCAAGGAGGCGCGCATATTCCTCGGGTTTGAGATCGTCGATGAGCACGTAGGGCAGCAGGGGCGCGTCGGAGAGGTGGCGCATGAGGTTGCTCGAATCGACTTTCTCCTCGCGGCCGAGGATCTGGTCGACCTGGTCGAGGTAACTCTGGACCACGGAGACTTGGGCGATCTGTTCGAGCTGGCCGGAGCTGGGGACGTCCTTGTCGCCGAGCTCGCGGTAGTTTTTGCGCACCCGGATGTACTCGCGGCGGAACTCGCGGCGCAACTCGTCGAGATAAACCACGACGGCGAAGCGCGCGCGGTTGCCGACGAGCAGGCGGCCCTCGCGGTCGTAGATGTTGCCGCGCGGGCCGGGCACGAGGATGCGGCGCTCGTTTTGCTGGCGTTCGCGCTCGTGGTAAACATCGGCCTGCAGGAGTTGCTGCCAGGCCAGGCCGAGGGCGAGGACCAGGAGCAGGCCGAAGGTGACGAAATAAAAAAAGATCACGCGCACCTGGTAATTTTTGCGCGTCTCGACGACGAAGGCGCCGGTGCTTTCAGTGATGCGGGGAGCGGGCATGGAAAGGCGGAAAAACTGAAAACTGAAAGGCTAAAGGCGGAGTTGGAATCTCTACGTCAGACGCCGTGAAGTGTCGCGAGGTTCAAACCCGGCCAGGGCGAGGGTGCGCGCCTGCAGCGCAAAAAACCAGGGCGCGATGAGCGCCAGGAAAACCTGCGAGCAGAGCAGATTGAGGAGCAGGCGCGGCCAGACCCCGAAAGGCAGGGGGGTGCGGGCGAGGAGCACGAGGGAAAGCGCGATGAAAATCCCGAGGTTGGCGAGCAGCGCAAAGACCAGGCTGACGAGCATTTCGCCGCGCGGGAGGCGGCCGCGCACGGAAAAAATGAGCGTGTAGGCCGTGGCAAAAAGAAACGCCTGTGTGCCGAAACGCACGGGGGAGGCGGCATCGCAGAGCAGGCCGGTCAAAAACACCGCGGCAAAGCCGGTATCGAAATCGAGCCGCAGCGCCGCGAAGACCACGAGCAACCCGCCGACAAACAAGGACACATGCCATGGGGCCAGGACGTGGTTGAGCTGCGAGACGAGCAGGGTGAGCAGCACGAGCGGCAAGAGAGTGGGGAGGAGACGCGGCATGGGTTGAAAATTTAAAATTTAAGATCGAAAGTCTGAGGTTTGAAATCTGAGATCTGAAATTAAGCGCGGAGCGCTTAGGGCGCCGGTTTTGCTTCCGCGGGTTCGAGCGGCACGAGCACGGTGACTTCGGTGAGCTCGGCGAGGCGTGGGTCGAGCTGGACTTCGCCGGTCTTGAACAGGCCGTCGGCGCTGGCGCTGACCCCCGTCAGCGTGCCGATGACGAGGCCGGGCGGAAAAACCCCGCCGAGGCCGGAAGTGACGAGGCGCCTCGTCTGGTTGGACAACATGAAGATGTCGAGTGGCACATACTCGACCACGCCACGGGCCGGGCCGAAGGAGGAGGTAAGCGCACCTTGGTAACTGATGGGGCGCGTGTCGTCCTCGAGCGTGGCGGCGAGGCGTACCTCGGGGCTGCTGATGAGGTCGACGACGGCGGTGTAGGCATGCACCTCGGACACGCGGCCGACCACGCCGCCAGTGAAAATCACCGGCGCGCCGATGGTGAGGCCATAGTTGCTGCCCTTGCGGATGATGAGGCGCTGCCACCAGCTGGAAAAATCGCGCCGGGCGACGCGCGCGGGCTCGGCGCGGTAATTTTCGAACGACGGCAGGCGCAGCAGGCTCTCGAGGTGCGCGATCTCCGCGTGGAGCGCGGTGTTCTCCTGCACCTTCAGCTCATAGGAGGCGTTGAGGCGGGCGAGGTCGCGGCCGGCCTCGATGAGTTCGTTCTTGGAATGATTGCGCAGCGACCAGAAATCCTTCAAGTCGCGCGTGTAGGAGACGGCGGTGTCGACGGGCGCCTGCATCTCGAAGAAGCTGACGCGTAGGAAGCTTTTGAAGACGACCGGCAGCACGAGCCACGCCGCGAGCGCGAGGCCGAGCGTAAGGAAAGGTTTGGCTTGGTCGAAACGGATGGGCAGCACGGCGTGGCCGCTAAGCTAGGCCACGAGTGGCCGGGAAGGCACGGAAAATGTTTTGGCGGGCAAGATACGTTATTCGTTACCCGAAAACCGGAATTAACCACAGATTACACGGATACCCCGGATGATTTTTCTGTCATTCCGAGCCGA
>DASYOA010000049.1:0-2396 GCA_036008265.1 Opitutaceae bacterium | reverse complement strand
CGCTGGTACGGCGGCTGCGAGTTCGTCGACAAGGTGGAGCTGGCCGCGATCGAGCGGGCGAAGCGCCTCTTCGGCGCCGAGCACGCGAATGTCCAGCCCCACTCCGGCTCGCAGGCCAATTTCGCCGTTTACACCTCCGTGCTCCAGCCCGGCGACAAACTCCTCGGCATGAATCTCAGCCATGGCGGCCATCTCACGCACGGCAACCCGGCCAACTTTTCCGGCAAGCTCTACCAGTTCTGCCAGTACGGCGTGCGCGAGGACAACGGCCTGATCGACTACGATGAACTCGCCGCCACCGCCGCGCGCGAGAAGCCGAAGATGATCACCGTCGGCGCCAGCGCCTATTCGCGCATCATCGACTTCGCCCGCATGGGCGAGATTGCCCGGGCCAACGGCGCGCTCCTTTTTGCCGATATCGCGCACATCGCCGGCCTCGTCGCCGCCGGCCTGCACCCCTCGCCCGTGCCGCACGCCGATTTTGTCACGACCACCACGCACAAGACCCTCCGCGGCCCGCGCGGCGGCCTCGTTCTCTGCAAGGCGCAATACGCGAAGGCGCTCGATTCCGCCGTTTTCCCCGGCGGCCAGGGCGGCCCGTTGATGCACGTCATCGCCGGCAAGGCCGTGTGCTTTGCCGAATGCTTGAAGCCCGAGTTCAAAATCTACTCCGCGCAAATCATCAAAAATTCCCGTGCCCTCGCCGCCGCCATGGCCGGCCGCGGCTACAAGATCGTTTCCGGCGGGAGCGACAACCACCTTTTCCTCGTCGACCTGCGCCCCGCGCTGCCCGAACTCACCGCCAAAAAAGCGCAAGAGACCCTCGATCTCGCCCACATCACCTGCAACAAGAACACCGTGCCCTTCGAGACGCGCTCGCCCTTCCAGGCCTCCGGCATCCGCCTCGGCACGCCCGCCGTCACCACGCGCGGCATGGTCGAGAAAGACATGGACGAAATCGCCGGCTGCATCGACCTCGTGCTTCGCGCCATCGGCACCGACCGCGAAGCCGCCGCCCTGGCCGAGGCGAAAACGCGCGTCCAT
Organism: Opitutaceae bacterium; assembly: GCA_036008265.1. Taxonomy (GTDB): domain Bacteria; phylum Verrucomicrobiota; class Verrucomicrobiia; order Opitutales; family Opitutaceae; genus DASRHD01. The sequence goes on along the minus strand of DASYOA010000049.1, from coordinate 1,352 downwards.
GTGCTCACCGGCCGCTTTCCGCTGCCGTATAAATTGTAAGGGTTGGGTTATTTGTTACGAGTGTAGGAGCCTGCTTGCAGACGATCTTTGTTAGGTGACAAAACGAGCAAGGTCGCCTGCAAGCAGGCTCCTACGATGTCGGGGGAATTTGCGTGCGACACGCTTGCCCGACACGCCGGCGCATGCTGGCATGGTGATTGAAGAAATTTGCCATGAATACCGATGCTCCCGATCAGGAAGGCGATGAGGCCGAAGTCAGTCATTCGTTGTTGAAGCTTGAACGCCGCAACGCGCCCCTGCTGCCACGCCGGCTTTTCTACCGTCGCGCCGCGCTCAGCGCCGGAATCGGCTTCGGGCTGCTCGGCGTCGCGCTCTTTGCCGGCATGCTGGGCTATCATGTGACCGAGCACCTTTCGTGGCTCGATTCGTTCGTCAACGCCGCCATGATCCTCGGCGGCATGGGACCGGTTGCGACGATCACAACCCGTGCGGGCAAACTCTTCGCCGGCTGCTACGCGCTTTTTAGCGGGCTGGCCTTTATCACCATCGTCGGCGTCATCCTCGCGCCGTTCGTCCACCGGGTTTTTCACTGGTTTCACCTCCCGGACGATTCCACCGTGGAAAAAGATTAAAGGCATTGCCCGCTGCTTATTTTCCCATTTTTCCTTCGCGCTTGCCGCCATTTTTGTAGCTTAACCAAATTGCACAAATGAAAGCTTTCAGGATAACCACCCTTCTTTTTCTCACCGGTCTGGCTGCCGCCCCGTTACTGCGCGCAGACGAACTTGTGCTCCAGGGCAACATGCACCTGCAAGGCACTGTCACCATCGATAAGGGCAAAGTCACCTTGCGCCAAATCAACGGCTCACGCATCGCCTTCCCCAGCAATCTGATTGTCTCGCTGCACCCGGACCCGGCAGAAGAGCCAGGCAACGCCAAAAATCCGGCGACCACCTCCGCGCCCGGGCCGGCGATGGCCACCGGTCTGGCTGCCGCCCCACTGCTGCGCGCAGACGAACTTGTGCTCCAGGGTAACATGCATCTGCACGGCACTGTCACCATCGATAAGGGCAAGGTTGTCGTGCGCCAAATCAACGGCTCACGCATCGCCTTCCCCAGCGATCTAATTGTTTCGCTGCACCCGGACCCGGCAGAAGAGCCAGGCAACGCCAAAAATCCGGCGACCACCTCCGCGCCCGGGCCGGCGGCCGCCGCCGCCACCAAGCCCGGCGTCGAGTTCTGGCCCCCGCGTCGCGGCGAGCGCTACCCCAACCTGACGCTCTACGACCATCGCGGCCAGCTGGTCTCGCTCGCCTCCCTGCGCGGCAAAGTCATCCTCCTCGAACCCGTCA
>DASYOA010000048.1:0-8526 GCA_036008265.1 Opitutaceae bacterium | reverse complement strand
GTCAGAACAATACGGATATCGCCAGAACCAACATGAAAAGCCGCGCGATTCTTTCCGCCGTATTCCTGCTCATCGGCCTTCCGGCCGGATGGCTGGCGTGGATGATGTGGCAGGCCGACGATGAGGGTAAGTGGGTCTTTGCCGTGTTCGCGGCGTTTTTTTTCTTTCTCGCCGCCGCGCCGTTTCTGCCCGCGTCGAAAAAGAAAGATGTCCCCGGGAAGGTTTTGGCCACACGCTTTGTCCCGGCGTGGCAGATGGAAGGCATGATCCTTTTGGCGTTGCTCGCCATCATCGCCAGCGTGGTGGCCCGTTGCGCGCACCTGGGAAAATGAGTTGGGGCGTGTTTAGTTTAGATAGGTGCATGGGACACGTCTGCAAAAGGATTGCTGGGTGGAGCGCGGCGTCCCCGACGCGCTCAAGAACGCGCCGGGGACGTCGCGTTCCACCTTTGTTGGGATCACCTTAATCAACGTTGCGAATAAAACCTCCTATTTGCGGTTTGCCCGAAAAACAGAGGCATGTTTAGTTTAACTTTCCTTTTCCCATCATGCCCCATCCCCTGCGTCTGGCCCTGGCCATCCTGCTATCCTCAGTTATTTCGCTTTCCGTCTTCGCCAGCGAACGCCTCACGCTGAATTTCAATCCGGATTGGAAATTCCTCAAGGCTGACCCGGCAGGCGCGGCGACGCCAACCTTTGACGACCACAACTGGACGACCGTCTCAACGCCGCACACCTACAACGACACCGATACCTTCGACAACTGGTCTTCGCCCAACATGCACGGCGAGCAGGGCCAGTGGAGTGGGCGCACCTGGTATCGAAAAACCTTCGCCCTGCCCGATTCGTTCAAGGGCAAAAAAATCTTCATCGAGTTCGAGGGCGTGCGCCAGGTCGCGGAGGTTTACCTCAACGGCCACCTGCTCGGCGTGTGCAAAAACGGCTTCATTCCCTTCGGCTTCGACCTCACGCCCTATCTACGCTTCGGCGGGGAGACCAACGTCATCGCCGTGATGTGTGACAACCGCTTCATGAAGGATCCCGAGTGGACCAAGGATCTGGCCAAGATGTCCGCCGAAGTAAATGCATCCATCCCCGACGACGTGGATAAAATACAGGCCAACCAGATTCCCTGGAATAACCCGCGCTGGCACCCGCCGCACGGCGGCATCTATCGCAATGTCCGTCTCTACGTCACCGACCCGCTGCATATTTCGCTGCCACTCTACAGCTTTCTCCAGACCGCCGGGCCTTACGTTTACGCGACCGATATCTCCGCCTCGTCGGCCCAACTGCACGTCGAAGTGCCGATCCAGAACGAACGTACCACCAGCGAAGATGTCGCGTTGCACGTCGAAGTCCTCGACGCCGAGGGCAAGCCGGTGCTCACGCTCGACCACAGCGGAAAACTCCCCGCGGGTGCGCACGATGAATTTGCCATGGCCGGCTCCATTGCCAACCCACGTTTGTGGGAACCGGGCTATCCTTATCTCTACCGCGTCGTCTGCTCGCTGCGTGCGGGGGGCCAGACGGTGGACACCATTGAGATCCCCTGCGGCATCCGCACGGTCCTTTGGGATGCCCAAACCGGTTTCTATATCAACGGCCATCACTTGAAGCTGCACGGCTGGGGCCAGAGGCCGACCGATGAATGGCCCGGCCTCGGCACCGCCCAACCGGAATGGATGCATTTCTACACGCTGCAATTGATGAAAGCTGCCGGAGGCAATTTCATCCGTTGGGGCCACAGCGCCGGCGCCCCGGTCATGGTTACCGCCGCCGACCAGCTCGGCCTGATCACCGAGCAGCCGGGTGTGGACGGCGAATCCGACACCGTCGGCGCTGCCTGGAAAATCCGCGCCGCGGCCTTTCGCGACCTGATTATTTATTACCGCAATAATCCTTCGATCCTCATCTGGGAAGGCGGCAACCAAAAGGTCGCCCGCGAGCATGCCAAGGAATTGCGCGGCTACATGGACCAATACGATCCGCACGGCGGCCGCGCCTACGCGCATCGCCGCGCCGACCAAATTACCGCCGAGTTCATGGATGTCGGCATCGGCACCGAGGGCGGCCGCGAAATCGGAAGCCTGCCCATCGTCGAGGGTGAATACGACCGCGAGGAATCACCCCGCCGCGTGTGGGACAACTTTTCGCCGCCCAATTTCGGCTACCCCGAGGGCAAGGGCCAGGCCTACGACCTCACGTCCGAGCAATATTCAGTGAATCAAGTCAGCCAATATGTCCGCAAACTCGGCGCACCCGACCATTGCGGCGGAGCCAACTGGATCTTTTCCGATACCACCAGCGGCGGCCGCGTCTCCTCCGAGGTCGCCCGCGACAGCGGCGAGGTGGACGGCGTGCGCCTGCCGAAAGACGCTTACTATGTGTGCGCGACGATGTTTCGCGACGATCCGCAGGTGCACATCATCGGGCACTGGACCTACCCCGCCGGCACGAAGAAAACCGTTTACGTCACCTCGAACGGCGACGACGTGGAATTGTTTGTGAACGGCAAGTCGCTCGGCCACGGCAAAGTTTCCGACCACTATCTCTTCACATTCCCGGATGTCACCTGGGAACCCGGCGAAATCAAAGCCGTCGCCTACAAAAAAGGAAAAATTATCGCGACCGATGCGAAGCACACGGTCGGCCCGGCGGTCGCCCTGCGCCTCACGCCCATCACTGGCCCCGGCGGCTTCTACGCCGACGGCTCGGACATCGCGCTCATCGACGTCGAGGCCGTGGACAAGAACGGCGAGCGCTGCCCGACTTTCCAGCAACGCGTCGATTTCTCCTTCACCGGCCCCTGCATCTGGCGGGGCGGTTACAACAGCGGAAAGCTCCATTCAATTAACAACCCCTACCTCGACCTGGAGTGCGGCATCAACCGCGTCGCCGTGCGTTCCACCCTCACCGCCGGCCCCATTACCATCACCGCGAATTGCCAAGGGCTCCCCTCCAGCAATCTCACCATCGATTCCCAACCCATCGAGCTGACCGACGGTTTCACCACTGCGCTGCCGGCGCTTCCACTGGTGGCGCCACCAGAACTCTCCGCTTCCGTGCAAGACGCGTGGACGCACATCGCGGAAGTCAAAGCCTCGGCCACGCCCCGCACAACCATCATGGCCGGCCGGTTCATCAAGACGTTCTCTTACTCCGGTCCGACTTATGGCAATGTGCACGTCGAGCAACGCGCACAAAACGGCAAAACGGTTTATGTGGACCGCGACTACACCTTTGCAGGGCTGCCAAAGGAACTCCACGGCGCCGATTGGTTCCAGGCTCCGGATAGCGACGCGTTCTACAGCGCCGTTGACCTCATCCAGATCGCCGTCAGCGCCGGCACCACGGTGTTTGTCGCGCACGACGACCGCCTGCCCCGCCCCATCTGGCTCACCAGCCAGTTCCAACCGACCGACCTCTCCATCACGGTCAACGGCCAACCGATGAAAATCTTCCAGCACGCCACCGCGCACGAAGAAAGCCTGACCCTGGGCTCCAACGTCGACGACATCAGCGTGAAAACCGGCAACATGTACGTCGTGCTCGTGAACGGCGGGCGTTAACGCAGGATCGCATGCCTGGCATGAAACAGATGTCTTGCTTTTTTTAACAAGATGTCTTGCCTGTTGGCATGAACGTTGAGACGTTATCCATTCGCATATCAAAGAGCGAACGGGCGGCACTGCGAACCATGGCCCGGAAGGAAAAGATTTCCCAAGGCCAGCTCGTAAGAAAGGCGCTGCGTGCCTACGGCGTTGCACCCAAAGAGAAAGCCATACCCAGCGGCTATGACCTGGTGAAGGACTTGATTGGAAAATACACCGACGGGCCAGGTGATCTTTCCACCAATCCCAAATACCTTGAGGGTTTTGGCCGGTGAAAATCTGGCTGGCCGACACCGGGCCCCTGATCGCCCTGCTGGAACGCGCTGAAAAAGACCACCCTTGGGCTGCCGAGACGATACGCAGTGCACCCCTGCCTTTGCTCACCTGCGAGGCAGTACTCACCGAAGCGTGCTTTCTACTCAAACGGCAGCGCCGCGATCCGAATGATTTACTGATTATGGCCAAACGCGGGCTGTTCCGCGTGGCCTTCGATTTTAACCGTGAACAGGACGCGATCCGGCACCTGCTTGGCCGCTACGCTGATTTGCCCATGTCATTTGCAGATGCGTGTCTCGTTCGCATGTGTGAACTTCATCCGGAAGCAGAGGTCTGGACCCTCGACCGCGATTTCCAGATTTATCGTCGCGGCGGGCGCTCTTCCATTCCTCTCATCAGTCCATTTTAGGATCGCTCCCGCCATTCATGCCGGGTCAGCGAAGAATCCCGCTGGCCCTTAGCATTCCGACGATGCCCACCATGATCCAGAATACATTCAGGAAAATATAGGCTGCGTCTTTTTTGAGCGTGGAACACCAGGAAAGAATCATGGCATCGCTCGTGTTAAACGCCCAGACAAACAGGAACGGGCTCTTGGGCCCAAGCCAGCTGACGAGGCTGAAACTGAATATCCTCATCATCACGCCGATTATTTCGATGATCTTGATGCGTCTGAGGATGAATTGATTGATTCGATTTAGGTTCATGATTTGGAGTATTTTTAATAAAATTGCACCCCCATCGCCTGGATCGCGGCGAGGATGTCGCTTCATCCACTCGGACGTTTGGTAAGCGGTCAGCCGGATTTTTTTCCACTAAAGATCACATGGAACGCAAAGAAGGTTTGTTTTCTGGACTCTTTGTGATCCTTCGTGGCTACACTAATTTCTATCGCCATTCGTGGCGCGGGTACCGGCGTGACAATCCGGCTTTCACTTTCGGATACATGTCGCGCCAGAAACTCGTGAGGTCGTCGGTCACCTGGATCGGGCGCTGGTTGGGCGCGAGGACTTCAATTTTCACCGGCACGCGCCCATGGCCGAGGGTAAACACGCCCTCGACGCCATAAAGTTCCTGGATGCGCGCACTGAGCACTGGCGGGCCTTCCTTGTGGTAGGTGATGCGCGAGCGCCGGCCGTTGGCCATGGTGAGCCGCTCGGGCAGGTAATCGTCGAGCACGGCGAGCTGCTCGGCCACCAGCCAGTCGCGCAGGATGGGCATCACTTCCTTTTTCATCACGCCGCGCGCGCTCGTCTCGCCGTAGCAAATCTGCTCGATCAGCGTCGCGCGGTCGGGCTCGGTGAGCGGATTGACCTCGAGTTCGGGAAACCATTCCGCCAGCCGGTTCACGCGGACGATCCACTGCTCCACATTTTCGTCCCACGCCTCGATCTTGATGCGGCCGGTCAGCACTTCGTGCGCGAGCAGGACCGCGGCTTCATTGGACGGCACGTCATCGTCGCTGCCCGCCTTTGCCTCCAACACGAGGTCGCGAAACCGCCGCTCGCGGCGCGCGACCACCCGCCGGGCCTGTTCGTCGTAAACCACGCCCTGCGCCGAGTAATAAGCACCGGGAAAAAGTTCCTGCAGCCACGCTTCCTCGACCGCCGTGGCCAGGCTGAGCAGCACGTTGACCTCACCGCCGCGGCCCTGGACCTCGCTCACTTCCACCGCCACCAGCAGAGGGGCCTTCTGGATGGCGCTTTCGCGCGCGAGCACGCCGCGGCGGTTGTGCACGAGCTCGCAACGCAGCGTGCCGGCATCGAGCCGCTTCGCGAGATGGTCGGAAAAACCCGCGAGCACGCATTTGCGCACCGCCGTGCCATCCACCCGCTTCTCCGCCACGTCGAGGCCTTCCTTCGCGGCGATTCCCAAAAACTGCTCAAACAGCGGCCCGACCTGCCGCGCCGCCTGCGCGTGCACGCCGAGCCGGCGGCAGGCGTCGAACGCGTAGTTGTTTTTGTCGGCATAACGCCACGCGCGCATGAGCAGGAAAAAATCGCTTTCGTGCTCCTCGCCCAACAGGTCCTCGCGCGTCTGCTCGACTTCCTTGGGTACGCCGCGCAGGAAAAAATTCCGGCCCTGGGTCAACGCGGCCATGAGCGCCACCGGCCGCACGCAGCCGCGCGCATCGGCCTCGAGCAGCATGCGCGCGTACCGCGGATGCACCGGGAAACGCAGCATCTTGCGGCCGAGGTCGGTGATGCGGAAAGGTATGGCGCGACCGCGGGGCGCGCCGGGATCTTTCGGCGGGCCCGGCGGTCCCGCCCTACCCTCAGATACGGCCCCCAAGTCAGCCAAAAGCATTTCCGCTCGTTCCAGTGAACGCGGATCGGGTTTTTCCAGCCAGGGAAAATTAATCACGTCATCGATGCCGCTGGCTTTGAGCGTGAGTACGACCTCGGCGAGATCGAGGCGCTTGACCTCGGGCAATTCCTGCGCGGGCCGCTGCGCGTGCTCGCGTTCCGTCCACAACCGCACGCACACGCCCGGCGCGGTGCGGCCCGCCCGGCCGGCACGCTGATCGGCGCTGGCCGCGGAAATTTTTTCAATCAGCAGCGTGTTGATGCCCCGGTGCGGATCATAGCGGGCCACGCGCGCCAGCCCGCTGTCGATGACGGCCGTGACGCCGTCGATGGTCAGCGAGGTCTCGGCGACATTGGTGGAAACGATGATTTTTCGCGTGTCGTATCGCGCGACGGCGCGATCCTGCGCGTCCGGCGGCAATTCGCCATGCAACGGGAATGTCACAAAGCCACGCAACGTGCTTTCGCCCTGCACCGCCTGCACCGTGCGGCTGATCTCGTAGGCGCCGGGCATGAAGACCAGCAGGTCGCCCGGCGTTTCCGCCGCGACCCGGGCGCATTCGCGCGCCGCCACGTCCCACACCGGTTCGCGCTCGAAATCCACCGCGCGCGGCAGATGCTCGATTTTCACCGGGAAGCTGCGGCCCTGCGAGGTGAGCACTTCGCAGGGCGCAAGGTAGTCGCGCAGCACGGCGGCATCGAGCGTCGCGGACATGACGATGATTTTAAGGTCGGGCCGGGTGGTCTTTTGGATCTGCAGCGCGCGCGCCAGCGAGATGTCGCCGTAGAGATGCCGCTCGTGAAACTCGTCAAACACGACCGCGCCGATGCCGCGCAGCGCCGGGTCGAATGACATTTGCCGCAGCAAGATTCCTTCCGTCACGAAGCGGATGCGCGTGCCCTCGCTCACCCGCGACTCGAGGCGGATCTGGTAGCCGACGATTTCGCCCAGCGGTGTGCCGGCTTCCTCGGCCACGCGCTTGGCCAGCAGCCGTGTGGCGAGCCGCCGCGGCTGCAGCACCGTGACTTCACCGCGCGCGCCCAGCAACCCGTGGCGCAGCAACATCTGCGGAATCTGCGTCGACTTGCCCGAGCCGGTCGGTGCCTGCACGATGAGCCGGCCCGACGCGCGCAACGCGGCGACAATGGCCGGTTCGAGTTCGTAGATGGGCAGAGCGCTCATTGAATATCCAACATTCAACGTTCAACATTCAACGTCCAACTCCTAATTCCAAATTACCTATTCCGATTTCGATGTTGGACACTCGATGTTGGGCGTTGGGCCTGTCCTCCGTAGCCTTGGCGAAGGAGGACGTTCAGCGTTGGCGCCACCGGCACCCAACCGTGAATAACCGGCGTATAATTTTGTCCGCAAGTTATTCACAGCCGCTGGCGCCGTGAGTAAATTGTTAGGAACAAAGTCTTCCTTTTGTTTCAACCTCTTCGCAACTTCATCCCGTTCCTTGATAGAACAGTCGCAGCGCAGCGGCCTGAAAAACCCGCCGCGAGCACGACTGGGATAATCCCGGGCAACCGGGGAAAGGTTGACCGCAGCTGGTGCGGACAGCCCCTCCACCCGCGCTTTGGCGCGATGTGACAGGCAAATATCACCAGCTCCTCTGGACGGTTTCGTGACCGTTCCAGTCCACACACGAACAGGAGTTGTGCGGCGAGCCGCGATTAGAAACCGCGCGCGAGCCGAGTTAGGTCCGCAGGACGTTTCGACCTGCGCACCGACGCAGTTACCCAGAGGGTTATGGTTGCTACTGCGCAGACTAGAACGCAGTCGTGTTTCTCGGCGGGACGACCCCGCCAAAAGACCTTGGCCGTCACAAGCCAGGGAGCGTAACGGAAACACGGCGGCGGGGAGCGAACGGGCCAGGCAAAGCCCGCTAAACCTCCTCTACAGGGCGGTGCGAAAAACCGCATCACCCTACTGCAAGACCAAAGCAACCTGAGAGGCAAGAGGTCAGACCCGTAACGCGGGGCCAACGCCCGGCCACAAGCCGGGGCCGTCCTCGCGAAAAAGGTGCCGACGCGAATCACGTCCTTGCAGGCGTGTCTGCACCCCGTCCGGCGTACCGTCACTGGCAAGTGACGGCCGAACCGGGCGAAGAGGCCTCACTCAAAAAACCGCAGCCGGCAACAGCCGCGGCGATCCCGCCATGAGATCGAAATCTTCGCATGCCGCGGAGAGTGGCGTCGGGGAGCACACGGCCCGCGAAAGCGAGGCGCCCAACAGTGTGCGCATGGGAAAGAGCGCGTGGCGAACGCCAACCCCCAAGTTTGGCCCCGGAGTCGCAAGACTCCGGGGCCTTCTTGTTTTTAAAT
>DASYOA010000047.1:0-2053 GCA_036008265.1 Opitutaceae bacterium | reverse complement strand
ATCGGGCTCGCTGCACCACCAGGCGAGGCGGCTGGCGCGGCTCGCGACGATGTCACGGCTGCCGTCGGTGGAACCGCCATCGACGACGACATAATCGAGCTGCGGATAGTTTTGCGAAAGCACGCTGTCGAGCGAGGCGGCGAGAAACGACGCCTGGTTGAATGAAGGCGTAACGAGCGAAATCGACGGTGATCCAGGCGGGCTCATGGCTGGGAAAGGAGATCGGTCACCGCAGTTTGCACGGCGGCAAGTGAAACTTCATCAATGGCCATGAGCGGTGCCCCAGCGGAGCCTGGCGGCTGCACGACCTGATGCGGCACGCCCCAGGCCTGAAAACGGGCCGGGCTGCTTTCGTGGTTGGAATCAACGCCGGAACGCAACGCGCTGATTTCAACCACATGGGTGCCCATGGCGGCGGCGATATGCTTGAGGCCGGAGTCATTGCCGATGAAAAGACGGCATTGGGTGAGCACGGCCGCCGCCTGGCGCAGCGTGGTGCGACCGCGCAAATCCAGCGTGTCGGGCAGCGCAGGATCGTTGGCGTCGCCAAGGACGACGGGCACGAAGCCGTGGGTTCCGTGCAGCCAGCGCGCGAGCGCGGCAAAGCGATTTGCGGGCCAGCGGCGGGCAGGATCGAGCTTTCCGGGCGCAAGAGCGATGTAAGTTTTTTCGGTGGACAATGTCGCGGCCGCAAAAGCACGGTCGGCGTCGGTCAGCGTGAGTTCGAGCGCGTGATTCTCAACGCTGCCGCCGAAATGTTCGATTAAATTCAAATTGAACTCGACCTCGTGGGTTGGTGCGGTGGCGGGCGCGAGATGGGTGACAAGCTGGTCGTAGCCACGATTCATGGCGCGTTTGGCCGTGGTGGTTTGCTCGGTATAGGCGACGATGGCGGGTGCGCCGCTATAGCGCGCAAGATGGGTGGCGTTATAAGCGTCTTCGCCCCAACGCGGGATGACCGCGACGTCGCCGTGCCGCGGGCGCAGTTCACGGCGCGCGAGCCGCCACGCGCGCCACTGGCGGCGGAGCTGCCAGGCGCGCAGGCCGCGGGTCTGCCCGTTGTAGGTGAGCACGGTGTCAACATGCGGACAGGTTTCGGCGAGATTGAACACGGCGGGTTTCACGATGAGCGTGATGCGGGCCTGTGGTGCGTTGCGGCGCAGTTCGCGCAGAAACGGCGTGGCGAGCACGAAGTCGCCAATTTCGTCGAGCTTGATGACAAAAATCGACCCGGCCTCACGCCAGGTGAAAGGTCCGGGCCGGCCGCGCGGAAAAATCCGGCGGACAACCGCAGGCGAGGCCAGCCAGTCACTGAATGCACGGAAAGCAGCCTTGGGCGGGGGTGCGGACACGGTTAAACAGCGAGCGGAAAGCCAAGGACATCGCGGACGAAGAGACGGTAATTTTTCTCAAACGCTTCGCGCGTGTGCTGGCGGCGGGCGAATTCCCATGCCGCGCGGCTGCGCAGGTTGAGTTCGGCGGCAGGCAACGTGGCGACGCGCTCCACGGCTTCAACGATGGCTGCAACACCGGCTTCGCGCAGGGCAAAGCCAAAATTTTCAAGATCGATGCTGGCTTCGCGCGTGACGATGGGAATCAATCCGCCGTGCAGGCAGGTGACAACGGAGCCGCCGCCGCCTTCCGAGCACGATGGGTAAACCACGCCCACATGGCTGGCGAGGAGTTCGCGGAAGGCCGGCGAATGCGTGTCGATCCAGCCTTGCACGCGGATATTGGGCAGGGCAAGTTCGCGGCGGTATTCGGCGGCGAAATCGGGCTCGGCTGACACCGGCCCGCAGATGGTGAGGTTGAGTCCGGGGGTCTGGGCAAAAGCTTCAAGCACGAGATCGAGACCCTTGTGAACGAGGCCATGGCTGCCCAACCAGAGAAAATGGGCGCGACAGGTTTCGATTTTCTTCTCTGCAGGCCAATCTTGCGTGTAAGTCGAGGAAACAGGAATGCGATGCATGGGCTTTCGCGCGAAAGCAAAAGTTTCGATGGTGAAGGCGTTGCCGGTGGTCGTGGCGAGGCCGGCGATCTCGATGCCGCGCGA
>DASYOA010000046.1:0-4552 GCA_036008265.1 Opitutaceae bacterium | reverse complement strand
CACGCCATTGGCGGGCGCGATCTCGCCGACTTTCTTGCCGGTGTCGGCATCGAGCACTTCAACCCGCGTGGCATGCGACAGGTAGAGGCGGCGCGCACCGGAATCGACGCAGAGCAAATCGTAGCCGCCTTCGCCGCCAATCTTGAATTGCGTCAACACGCTGTAATCGGCCAGCGCGGTGGCGCTGGCGCAGATAAAAGCCAGTAACAATGAGGAGATTTTGAGCAGGGATGGCATGGGGAGAATTTGCTTAATCGTTATGCAGAAATACGCCCACGATTTTCAGCCGGCAAGCGCCGGCAGGCAAACACGGAATTCGAGGCGTTATGTTACATTCTTGAATCGCCCATTGGTTTCATCCATCGTTCTCTTACTCGTTATCGTTCTCATAATCGGTCCGATGGCTTTTGAGAGAACGAGCACGATTAAGAGAATGAGAACGATTTGACGCGCCGAAAGCGCGTCAGGGACGACGCGCTCCACCTCGAGACAGCTGAACAGCGGACCTGGTGCACCAAGTCCGCCGTCCAGCCGGAGTCGACGCACAATCCCCGGTGCGTCACCCCTTGCCGACCTCGAGCACCTTGCCGTCGCCGGCATCGACCTCGATTCCGACGATGGCTTTGTTGGCGCTGACAATCTTGATGGCATACAGGAGGCTGCCTTGCTTCATCTTGAGGTCGGCGCTGATCACGCTGCCGGGAACCTTCGCCTGCGCGGCTTTCATCGCGTCGTCGATGGATATTTTCGCCAGCGTCGGGAAGTCGGCATGTTTGACTTTGCCGGCCGGGTGGATGGAGCCGATGGGAACAACGGTCTCCTGCATTTGGGCCAGGGCGGGAATCGCGGCGATTCCGGCCAGCGCCGTGAGCAAGCCCACGGCCATTAACCTGCATATGTGTTTTTTCATGGTTCAATCATACTGAGTTTAGTTTTCGCGTTGCCGCGTTTTGCGGCAGCGCCCACCAGCGTAGCATGAAAAAACAAGGGATTTAAAAATTTCGGGCTAAGTTAACCACAAAGGCACGAAGAACACGAAGATCGACCCAAAGGAGCTTTGGTTTATTTAACCACGGATTACCCTACTTCGCAAAGCTACGAAGGGCAGGCACGGATGATCACGAATTCGATCCGTTTTTTAACCGCGAATGGACGCTAATTCACGCGAATAGGCTGCTATGAAAAACTGTGCTGCTAGCGCAGCACACGGCCAAGGCCGTGTTGGCCGTCGGGTTGCGATCAGAAAGCACTACTGCAGCGCTTTCTGATCGCAACGACGGCTCAGTAAAGTTTTTCAGCAGCCCGCAAATATCAGTGATCATCAGTGGCCATCAGTGGTTAAAAACCTGATCCTAAAAATTAGCGTTCATTCGCGTTAATTCGCGGTTTAAAAAACAAAATGCCCTCGCCTCGCTGGCCGGGCCCGCAACAATCCCGGGTTTCCATGTCCACACCCACTGCCCTTCGTGAAGCCCCCTGGCATGCCGGCTTGCGCGCCGCGCGCGCCCACCTCGTGCCCGGTCTTGTGCTCCAGGCCTTTGCCATCGCGCTGGTCGTCGCCTACTACTGGCACCCGCCCACGCATGCGGCGCTCAATGCGCTGGCGGCTTTCCGCGAGCGCACTGGCTGGTTCTATGGCATCGTGGCCACCGGGCTCTTTGGCGGCGTGCTGCCATTTGCTTATCTGAAATTGGACCCGGCCACGCGCAACCGCTACACGCTGGCGCAAGGCGCGGTGCTCGTGGCGTACTGGTCCTACAAAGGCTTCGAGGTCGATTTGTGGTATCGCGTGCTCAACCACGTCGTCGGCCCCGGCCACGGCGCGGGCACCATCACGACCAAGGTTTTCTTCGACCAGTTCGTGTATTGTCCGTTCTACGCCGTGCCCGCCGAGATGTTATTTTATGCGTGGTGCGAGGCGCACTTCGACCCCGCCCCGGTCTGGGCCGACCTCCGCGCGGGCCATTGGTATGCGCGGCGCGCGCTGCCCCTGCTCGTCGGCAACCTCGGCGTGTGGCTGCCCGCCGTGTGCGCCATCTACGCGCTGCCCCTCCCCCTGCAACTGCCGCTCTTCAACCTCGTGCTGTGTTTCTTCACGCTCATGCTCACGCACATGGTTCAACCGGAAGCCAAGTATCAAGTAACAGGTATCAAGTAACAGGAGGGCGCTGGCCGCGAAGTTTCAAGTATCAGGTACCAAGTTCCAAGATAGCCGACCATTCCTGCATCCTGACTCCTAATCCTGGTACTTGTTACCTGTTACTTGATACTTGATTGGGAATGCATCCGGGGCGTTGCGTCTCTCGTATATAACCCTAATGTTGCACGCCATGTTGCCCCGACGCGTCTGCTCGTTTTTTTTGTTTGCCGCTCTGCTGGTCTCAGCGGCTCGTGCCGCTGAATCGCCGGTGCAGGCTTCGCTCGTCGCGCTCGAAACTTCGATCCAGCCCGGTAAGTACTTCGACGTCGCATTGCGACTCCAGCAGGCACCAGGCTGGCATACTTACTGGATCAACGCCGGCACGGGTTACCCCACCTCGCTCGATTGGAAGCTTCCCGATGGTTTCAAGGCCGGCACCATCCAATGGCCCGTGCCGCACGTCCTCCACGACGTCCACGGCACCATCACCGGCAACGGCTACGAAGGGGAAGTCTTTCTGCCTGTTGCGATCAAAGCGCCCGACACGCTCAAACCCGGCGACACCATCACACTCCGCGCGCACGCCGGCTGGCTCATGTGCCAGGATGTTTGCATGCCGGGCCAAGCCGACGTCGAGCTGACCCTGCCCGTCAGCCGCACCGAGCCCGAGCAAACCAAATGGTTTCACCTAGTGGAAGAGCAACCGAGGCCGGACCTGCCCGAGTACTGCGATATCACCGCTGTGCGCGAGGGCAAAACGGTCCGATTGCGCGTGAAAGTGGAGATCGGTTCAACGCATTTAGAAGATACGCAGTCGGCGCATTTTTTCTCGAAAGACGGATTCATTCAATACGATGAACCGCAGACCATAAACAGCGACAAAGAATTGATCCTGCCCATCTCTGAATCTGCTGATCCGGCCACAACGCGCCTCGTTGGTGTTCTCACCATGGCAAATTCACGTTGGGCATTGATGATCAATGTTCCCATCACCGCAGCTGGAGCTGCCGTTGAAAGTTCCACGTCACAGATAACAAGTGACAAGAATTCCAGCGGCTCTGAGCTTTCAACTTTCAACTCTCAACCTTCAACTCCCGTTCCGAGCGGCTCCCTGCTCGGAACGCTCGCGCTGGCCTTCATCGGCGGGCTCATCCTCAACCTCATGCCGTGCGTGTTTCCCGTGCTGGGCATCAAGATCCTCGGCTTCGTCAACCAGGCCGGACACGAGCGCGGCAAAGTCGTCGCGCACGGCCTCGTTTTCACCGCGGGCATGCTGCTCTCGTTCTGGACGCTCGCGGGCGTGCTCGCGGTGCTCCGGGCCGGCGGCGACCAGCTCGGCTGGGGGTTCCAACTGCAATCGCCCGCCTTTGTGTTCGGGCTGACCGCCGTGATGCTCGTCTTCGCGCTCAATATGAGCGGCGTGTTTGAATTCGGCCTCGCGGCCACCGGCGTCGGTGCTGGGCTCCAAAGGAAGTCGGGTTACGCCGGCTCGTTTTTCACCGGGGTGCTCGCGACCGTCGTCGCCACGCCCTGCTCGGCCCCGTTCCTCGCGCCCGCCCTCGGTGCTGCGCTCGCGCTTTCGACCATCCAGGCCTTCGCCGTGTTCACCGCCATCGCCATCGGCCTTTCGACGCCGTACCTGCTGCTCTCGATCTTCCCCGGCGCGGTGAAAGTGCTGCCGCGTCCCGGCGCCTGGATGGAAACCTTCAAGCAGTTCATGGCCTTCCCGTTGTATGCCACGGTTGGATACCTCGTGTGGGTCCTCGCCGGGCAGGTGAGCGAAAGCCATCTCCTCACGATCATCTTCGCGCTCGTGCTCATGGCGATGGGCGCATGGTTCTACGGACGGTGGAACGCGCCCGGCGCGTCGGCGGGCCGCGCGCGCTTCGGGCTCATCGCCGGCTTCGCCCTGCTCGGCTGCGGCGCGTGGCTCGGCTGGCCGCATCCGCCCGCGCCGACCGACATCACCAGGGAGCCGTGGAGCGCCGGGCGCGTCGCGCAGCTCCGCGCGGAGAATCGCATCATCGACGTCGACTTCACCGCGCGCTGGTGCGCCACCTGCCAGGCGAACAAGAAATTCGTCTTCCACGACGCCACCGTGCTGAAAACTTTCCGCGACAAAAAAATCGCCACGCTGCGCGGCGACTGGACGAACGCCGATCCCCTGATCACGGCCGAGCTCGCGAAATACCACCGCAGCGCGGTGCCATTCAATTTGGTTTACCTCCCCGGCGAACCCGACCCGGAAACCCTGCCCGAGCTCCTGACCCCCGGCATCGTGCTCCAGGCCGTCGATAAAAGAAATTAGTGGAGCCACAAAGGATCACAAAGAGCTCAAAGAAAGTGACCTTGTTTCCAGAGATGATTTCTCTGCGATCCTTGTGCTCTTTCGTGGCAAAAAATCCGGCTGAC
>DASYOA010000045.1:0-4708 GCA_036008265.1 Opitutaceae bacterium | reverse complement strand
CGTTTCCGAAAGAAGTTTTCTGATGGTGGAGCGCGGCGTCCGATCACCATCGTTCTCATTCTCGTTCTCGTAATCGTCCTCTCTCAGTGCCTAGGATCGAGAACGAGAAAGATTACGAGAATGAGAACGATTCAGCTCACTCGATTCAACTAACCGGCCAGAAACGAGCAGATATATTCGCAGATGTCGCTGGCGACTTCAATGGTGAAGCCGCTTTTGCCCGGCACGTCGAAGCTCTGGCCGGTGGCGAAATTGCTCACGGCGGTCTGGCCGTCGAGGGTGACGCGGCAGGCGCCGGCGACGATTTCCATCCGCTCGGGTGCGCCGGTGCCGAAATGATACGAGCCGGGATAAATGAGGCCGAGGGTCTTTTTCGTGTTGTCGGAAAACAACACCGAGTGGCTGACGACCTTGCCGTAAAAATAAACGTTGGCCTTGGTCACGACCGTGACGCCGGGAAATTTGTCGGGGAAATTGGGCATGCCGGAAAAGTGGCGGGGGGTGCGCCCGGTGGGCAAGTTAGATTTTTTTCGAAGACCGAGTTTTGTTTTGACCACGGATTATCCTCCTTCGCCAAGGCTTCGGAGGACAGGCGCGGATGACCACGGATAAATACGGACAGGCAGCTTTGTCATTCCGAGCGCGGTGAGGAATCCCTGTTTCTGTAAAGTGTAACCCATTAGGTTACAGTTTGAGTTGGATCGAGAGATTCCCGCGGTGCTCGGAATGACAGATTGGGAAATCATCCGCGATGATCCGCGACATGAACCCGCAGGGTTGAAATAATTTCTAGACCGCGGGGGCGGAGCGGTTGAGACTGGGGTGTGCTGATCCTGAGCGTTCTCGCCCCCACTTTTTTACTGATCGCTTTTGGCGCGGTGCTGTTGCGGAGCGGGTTTGTCTCGCCGGAGTTCCTGCGCGAGGGCAACCGGGTGGTGTATTGGTTCGGGCTGCCGGCGCTTTTGTTCAACGAGCTGGCGTCGGCTTCGCTTTCGGTCGGAGGGCCGGCCAGGCTGATGGTCGTCATCATGCTGGCCGCCACTGCGGCCGTGATCGCGCTGAGTTACCTGTGCTCGTGGTTGTTGCGCCTGCCGGCGAGCTCGACGGGAACTTTCGTGCAGGGGGCATTCCGCGGAAATCTGGCGTTTGTGGGGCTGCCGATCATTTATTCGCTGCCGGACTCGCTGAAAATCAGGGAGGTGCCGGTGCGGACGATCGCGGTGATGGTGGTCGCGCCCATGCTCGTGCTTTATAACGTGGTTGGCATCATGGTGCTGCTGGCGAGCCAGTTCGACGTGAAGCGATTGAGTGGCAAATACCTGGTGCAGCAGATCGTCACCACGCCGCCGCTGCTGGCGACGCTGGCGGGACTCGCGTACGCGGCGACGGGCTGGCCGTGGCCGGCGGTTTTGCATGCGACGTTCGAGGCCTTGGCGCAACTGGCTTTGCCGCTGGCCTTGCTGGGCATCGGCGGCGCGATGGTGAGCACGCCGTTTCACGGTGCGTGGCGTTCGCCGTTGTCCGCGGCGTTGCTGAAGACGGTGGCGGCGCCGGCGCTGGGCTGGTGGCTTGGCCGCTGGCTGGGGCTGGGCGCGCTGGAACTGAAACTGGTGATGGTGCTGCTCGCGACGCCGACGGCGATCATCAGCTACACGAAGGTCGTCGAGCTGGACGGTTCGCCGGCGCTGGCGTCGGGCAGCATCGTTTTCAGCACGGTGCTGTCGATTGTGGCGCTCGCGGGAATCCTGGCGTTTTTTTGATTTTTACAGAAGGTCGCAAAGGGACGCGAAGCGACGGGTGCTGGCTCGCACCAAATTTCCAAACAGACCCTATTTTTTGGCTTTGATGGCGAGAAGCCAGAGGCTCTTCGCGATCTTCTGTTCAAAAAATCAGAGGACCCGCGCGAAGCGCGTCCTCAGGGAATCTTCAGTTCCATGCCGACCCGTAGGCTCTTGTCGCTGTGAAGCTTGTCGTGGTTGGCATCGAGAATTTGCTGCCAGCGCGTGGAGGTGCCGTAAAACTGCTTGGAAATTTTGGCGAGGGTATCGCCGCTCACAACCTTGTAGGTGCGCGGGCCGGTTGCGTCCGGCGAAGGTGTCGCTGCTGCTGGCGTGGTGGCCGGGGCGTCCGGCGACGGCGCCAACGCTGGCGCCGGTGTGTAGCTCGGCGGCGTGGGGGTCGAGGGTGACGGCGCGTCGAGCACCAAGCGGGTTTTCAGCTCTGCGTTTTCGGCGGCCAGCTGCGACACGAGGTTTTGCATTTGGCGCAACTGGTCGTGGAGCGCGTCGATGTTTTTGGCGTCCGTGGCGGCGGCGGCCTGCAGGCTGGCGACCAGCTGGACCTGTTGATTGATCGTGACCTGGCGGTCGTCAGCAGTGTGCTTGGTATCGTCGAGTTGAGCGGCGAGGGAATTTTTATCGTCGGTGGTCTTGGCGAGCGTGTCCTTAAGCTGGTCGTTTTCGCTTTGGAGCAGCGTGTACGCGCGCAGGGACATATTCAGTTTATCCTCGGCGTCAGCGGCTTCTTTTTGGAGATCAGGAGACTCGGGTGATGCCGCGGGCGGTGGCGGCGGGGGCGCGGCCGTGGCGGCGGTTTGGGCTTGCGCAAGCTTTTGCGCGAGGTCGTCGCGCTCGGCCTGGATGTCGGCGACTTTTTGTTTTTCGGTGGCCAGGTCGTTTTGAATGGCGGCCAGGGCGGCGGGATCGACGGCGGCTTTTTGCGCGTTGGCCAGCTGGGCGTTCAGGTCGGCGACTTCTTTGGTTTTGGCGTCGAGGTCGGCCTGGCTTTGGACGAGGGCGTTGGTGGCAGAGGCGGTCCGGGCTTCGGCGGTCTCGGCTTTTTGATTGGCGGCGGCGACTTGGCCGAGGACGGTGTTTTTGAGCTCCTCGTTTTCTTTCCAAGAGAGGGCCAGTTCGGAGCTCAATTTTTTATTTTGAGCGCGCAGGTCGTCGAGTGTCGCGGTGTCGGTGGGTGATGCGGCGGGCGTTTCTTCGGCGGTGACGGGCGCACGAGTGATGACGGGAGCGTCGGTCTGGGCGTGGACCGCGGCAGCGAAAAAGACGGCGATCGCGAGAGGAAGGACAGATTTCATGGCGCGTTTCAAAAGACCACGCTAGGGCCTATTTTTTGCAAATTCAACCACAAGTCTCGCGTGGCAGCGGATTTGACGGGTTGTTCACCGACGGGGCGAAAGGGCTTTTTACGGCATTGTCGTGACCGCCCAGCCTTTGGCGTGCTCGACGGCGCGGCGCCAGTCGGCTTGGAGCTTTTTCATGGCGGCGGCGGATGTGCGCGGGCGGAAAACATGGTCGCGCTGCCAAAGGCCGGTGAGTTCGCCGCGGTTTTTCCAAAAACCCACCGCCAGGCCGGCGAGGTAGGCCGCGCCAAGCGCGGTGGTCTCGGTTGTGCGCGGGCGGACGACGGGCACGCGCAGGAGATCGCTTTGAAACTGCATGAGCGCGTTGTTCGCGGTGGCGCCGCCGTCCACGCGGAGTTCGCGCAGCCGGAAACCGGCGTCGGCTTCCATCGCCGCGAGAAGGTCGGCGCTTTGGTAGGCGATGCTTTCCAGCGCGGCACGGGCGAGGTGCGCGGCGGTCGTGCCGCGGGTGAGGCCGACGACGGCGCCGCGCGCGGAGGCGTCCCAGTGCGGCGCGCCGAGGCCGGCGAAGGCGGGCACGAGATAGACGCCGCCGTTGTCGGGCACGCGGGCGGCGAGCTTTTCGACGTCGACGGATTTTTTGATGAGACCGAGACCATCGCGCAGCCATTGCACGACGGCGCCGCCGATGAAGACGCTGCCTTCGAGCGCATATTCGAGCGGGCCGTGCGCGCCGAGGCGCCAGGCGACGGTGGTGAGCAGATGGTGGCGCGAAGCGACGGGTTTTTCCCCAGTGTGCAGGAGAAGGAAGCAGCCGGTGCCGTAAGTGTTCTTGGCGAGGCCGGGGCGGAAGCACGCCTGGCCAAAGAGCGCCGCCTGCTGGTCGCCCGCAACTCCGGCGATGGGCACGCCGCGCAGTGCCGGGATCGATTCCACTTCGCCGTAGATTTCGCTGCTGGCGCGAACTTCCGGCAGCACGGCGCGGGGAATGCGCAGGATTTTCAACAATTTGTCATCCCAATCGCCGGTGTGGAGATTGAGCAGCAAGGTGCGCGAGGCGTTCGAGACATCGGTGGCGTGCACGCGGCCGCCGGTGAGCTGCCAGAGGAGCCAGGTGTCCACGGTGCCGAAGGCGAGTTCGCCCCGCTCGGCCCGGCGGCGCGCGCCGCGGACATGGTCGAGAAGCCAGGCGAGCTTGGTGCCGCTGAAATACGGATCGAGCAAAAGGCCGGTGCGGGTGCGGAAGAGTGGCTCGAGCTTTTTTTGCTTCAACTCCGCGCAAAGTGGCGCCGTGCGGCGATCCTGCCAGACGATGGCGGGCGCGAGCGGGCGACCGGTGGCGCGGTCCCAGAGCAGGGTGGTCTCGCGCTGGTTGGTGAGGCCGATGGCGGCGAGGTCGTGGCGGGTAAGGCCGGCGCGGCGCAAGGCGAGTTCGGCGGTGCGGCGCGTGGTCTCCCACAAATCGCGCGGGTCGTGTTCGACCCAGCCGGGGCGGGGGAAATGCTGCGCAAATTCCTGCTGGGCGCTGGCACGGGGCCGGCCGCCACGGTCGAAGACGATGGCACGCGAGGAAGTGGTGCCTTGGTCGAGCGCCAGGACGAAACGGGGCAT
>DASYOA010000044.1:0-2323 GCA_036008265.1 Opitutaceae bacterium | reverse complement strand
GGGCGGGCCGCTCCGTTTAGCTCGGCATTTACACGATTCGCATCCCCATGAAGCGCACCCATCACTGTGCCCAGCTAAACAAAGCCGATCTCGGCGCCAGCGTGGCGCTGGCCGGCTGGGTCGATTCCATTCGCGACCATGGCGGCATCCTTTTCATCGACCTGCGAGACCGCAAAGGCGTCACGCAGGTGAAGTTCGACCCGCAGGTGAACCAGGATCTCGCGGCGCAGGCGGCGCAGGTGAAGCCGGAGTCCGTCATCAGCGTGGCGGGCAAAGTCGTTCCGCGTCCCGAGGGCACGGTCAATCCCGCGCTGCCCACCGGGGAAATCGAAGTCGATGCGACCGCGCTGGAGATTCTAAATCTTTCCGAGACACCGCCGTTTCCGCTCGACGACGCCGGCGGCGACAAGGTCAACGAGGACTTGCGCCTCACCTACCGCTACCTCGACCTGCGCCGGCCGAAGATGCGCAAGAACCTCCAGGTGCGGCACAAGGTGGCCAAGGCCATCCGCGATTATTTTGACGCCAACGAATTCATCGAGGTCGAGACGCCCGCGCTGTTCAAGAGCACACCCGAGGGCGCGCGCGAATACCTCGTGCCGTCGCGCATCCACCCCGGCCAGTTCTACGCGCTCTCGCAGTCGCCGCAGCAATTTAAGCAAATCCTCATGGTCGCCGGCGTGGAAAAATATTTCCAGATCGCGCGCTGCTTCCGCGACGAGGATCTGCGGTCCGACCGGCAGATGGAGTTCACTCAGGTGGACGTCGAGGTGTCATTCATCGATCGCGAAGGTATCTACGCGCTCTTCGAGGGCATGTTGAAAAAAGTCTGGAAGGAAACCCTCGGCGCCGATCTGCCCACCCCGTTCCCGCGCCTCGCGTTTGCCGATGCGATGAACCGCTTCGGCGTGGACAAGCCCGACACGCGCTTCGGCCTCGAACTGGTTGATTTCACGGAGACGTTTCGCAATTCCGGGTTCAAGGTCTTCTCGGCCACGGTGGCGGGTGGCGGCGTCATCAAGGCGCTCAACGCCAAGGGCCTCGCCGATCTCACGCAGGGCGAGCTCAAGGCCCTCGAGGAAATCGCGAAATCGCTCGGCGCGAAAGGCCTGGCCTTCATCAAGGTCGAGGGCGGCGAGTGGAAATCGCCCATCGTGAAGTTTTTCTCCGACGCGGAGAAGGCAGTGCTCACGCAGCAGCTCGGCCTGGCCGAGGGCGACATGGTTTTCTTCGCCGCCGCGCCATGGGAGAAAGCCTGCGCGATCCTCGGCCGCATCCGCCTCGAGTGCTCGGCGCTGCTGCAGAAACGCGGCAAGCTCACCGTGCCGGCCAACCAGTGGAATTTTCTATGGGTGGTTGATTTCCCGCTCATGTCCTACGACGAGGAAAAAAACCAGTACGTCGCCACGCACCATCCCTTCACCTCACCGGTGCCGGAGGACGTGGCGTTGCTTGACAGCGACCCGAAGAAAGTCCGCGGCCAGCACTATGACGTCGTCCTCAATGGCATGGAACTCGGTGGCGGCTCGATCCGCATCCACCAGCCGGCGTTGCAGAAAAAAGTTTTCGAGGATGTGCTGAAGATCCCAGCCGATGTCGTCGAGAGCCGCTTCGGTTACATGCTCAAGGCCTTCACCTACGGCGCACCGCCACACGGCGGCATCGCCTTCGGCCTCGACCGCATGGCGGCGCTGCTTTGTGGCACGACGAGCATCCGCGACGTCATTGCCTTTCCCAAGACCCAGAAGGGCCAGGACCTCATGGCGCAGAGCCCGACACCCGTCACCGCGAAACAGCTCAAGGAGCTGCACATCGCGACGGTGATGCCGGAGTGAGAGTCTCATTAAGTTTTGCATAAGAGATGCGGTTCGTCCCTATGATGAGGGCTTTACCTTTCTTCTCGGCGTCCAGTTTGGCATAAGCTTTGCTAAGTAAAACACGACAAACCGCTATGCGCGGCTAATTTGCTTCAAACCAGACAACCCTCCTGCTCCCGAAAATCACACAAGAACGCTTCTTGTGCCGGGTCGTTGGAAAACCCATAAACACTTCACCCCCTAAAACATTCCACACGTATGAGACTCATCATTGCCATCATCAAACCCTTTAAACTCGAGGAAGTGAAAGAAGCCCTCGCCGAAATCGGCATCGAGGGCATGACCGTCACCGAAGTGAAGGGTTTTGGCCGGCAAAAGGGTCATACGGAGATCTATCGCGGCAGCGAATATACCGTCGATTTCCTGCCCAAGGTGAAGCTTGAGATCGCGGTGAGCGACGACATCGCGAGCAAGACGGTCGACACCATCGTGAAGGCGGCCAAGAC
>DASYOA010000043.1:0-2130 GCA_036008265.1 Opitutaceae bacterium | reverse complement strand
AAGACCGGCAACGGCGCGCACTTCAACATGTCGCTCCGCGACCTGCAGACGGGGAAAAATCTTTTTGCCTGCGACCCGAAGGACGACCCACGCGGGCTCGGGCTGACGCCGATGGCGTATTCCTTCATCGCCGGCATCCTGCGCCACGGCCGCGCCATCTGCGCGGCGTTCGCGCCGACCGTCAACAGCTACAAGCGCCTGGTGCGCCGCGGCCTGATGTCCTATTACTCTTGGGCGCCCGTGTTCAATTCGTTCGGCACGAACAACCGCACCAACTCCATCCGCGTGCCGATGGGCGGCGGGCGGTGCGAAAGCCGCAACGCCGACTCGGCGTGCAACCCCTACCTCGCCGCCACGCTCGCACTCGCCGCGGGCCTCGAGGGCATCCGCGAGAAACTCGACCCCGGGCATCCGCAGGAGGACAATCTCTACGAGCTTTCCGAACCGGAACTCACCCAGCGCGGCATCAGCTACCTGCCGCGCAATCTCGAGGAAGCGGTCGAGGCCTTTGCCGCCGATCCGTTCATCGAGAAAACACTCGGCAAGGGCCTGCGCGACGAGTTCATCACCTACAAGAGCGAGGAATGGCGCACCTATCATCAGCAAGTGAGCGCGTGGGAGATCGCCCAATATGCCCGCCTTTTCTGAACCATCATCATTCTCGTACTCGTTATCGTTATCTTTCTCTCGCCGATTCCCGGAGGAGAACGAGAAAGATTATGAGAATGAGAACGATTGGAACCAAACCTCGCTCCACCCAAACAGAAATGCTTTTCCAACTGCCTGATAAACTTTCCGGCCAAACGAGCCCATTCTTTGGCTCGCCCGCGGCGGCCCGGTCTGCCACAGAATTGCTCATGCCCAGCACGAAGCATAAACCCGACAAAGTCGTTCGTTTCAGCGTCTCCCTGCCCGAAAGCCTGCTCGCGGAGCTCGACACCATGGTCGCCCGCCGCGGCTACCAAAGCCGTTCACATGCCGTGGCCACGCTCGCCCGCGATGGCCTGGTGGAATTTGCCAGCGAGACCGGCAACGGGTCGGTCGCCGGCACGATCAGCCTGGTTTACGATTATCGGAAGAAAGGCCTGCAGGCGCGCCTCGCCGCCATCCAGCACAAGTACTACCTGCTGGTCGTCTCCAGCATGCACGTGCACCTCGAGCACCACAACTACCTCGAAGTCCTGCTCGTGCAGGGCCCGGCCGAGGAACTGCGCAAACTCACCGACGAACTCGTCACCTGCCGCGGGGTGAAAAACGGCAAGCTCAACCTGACCGCCGCGGCGATCCCGCCGCTGCTCTAGCTGGCGGCCGCGGTATCTCAAATCTCAGATTTCAGATCTCAAATCACGGCGCCAGCGCCGTGCATGGCATTAAACTTGCAGTAACACTAAAAAGTAATTTCGTAATACTTCGCTCTCTTCTGCTCCGTCATCTGAAATCTCAAATTTTAAGTCTTAAATTTGCAGTCATGCCCCCCACCCTGCTCCACACCAAGACCCTGACCCACGCGGGCCTGTGGTCCGCGGTCATTTCCCGCGGGAAGACCCTCCGGCTGACCGACCTCGAGGGCGGCGCCAACGTCGGCCTGCTGCTCTACAACGCCGACCTCACCGTCGAGCGCTACAACATGCCCGACACGCTCAAGGGCCAGCACATCTTTCACCTTCACCATCCCTACTGCCTGCATTCCGACATGGGCCGGTTGCTGGCTTCGATCACGGGCGACAGCGTCGGCTGGCATGACACGGTGTGCGGCTGCTCCGATGCGAAACTCGTCGCCGAAAAATACGGCGTGAAAACCTACCAGGCCGCGCGCAACGATTTTCACCGCAACGGCCGCGACGGCTTCCTCATCGAGCTCGCCAAGTGGGGCCTCGGCCCGCGCGATCTCTTGCCGAACATAAACTTTTTCAGCAAGGTTGTGGCCGACGACGAGGGCCGGCTCACTTTCGTCCCCGGCCATTCAAAGGCCGGCGATCATGTCGACCTGCGTTTCGAAATGAACGCGCTCGTCGTGCTCAACACCTGCCAGCACCCGCTCGATCCCGATCCAAAATACCATCCGCGCTCCGTCCGGCTCGACGTGTTCCGCACACCACCACCCGCCGGCAATGATCCCTGCGTGTGCTC
>DASYOA010000042.1:0-5588 GCA_036008265.1 Opitutaceae bacterium | reverse complement strand
AAGGACCTGGCCTCGTCGCCCGATGCGAAGCAGGCGTTTGCCAACCTCAATGCCGCCATCACCGATCTGCGCAGCGTGCTGGCCAAGGTCGACACGCAGGTCACGCCCGCCGGCGAAAATCTCACCGCCATGCTCAAGGAGGCGAAAGCCTCGCTCGAGCGTTTCAACGCCGCCGCGGCGAGTGCCCAGCATTTCATCGAGGCGCAGAGCTGGGTGGGGGACCAAGGGGTGCAGACTTTGCAGCAACTGGGTGACGCGGCGGAGTCCGTGCGCCGCCTGGCCGACTTCCTCGAACGCGATCCCAATGCGCTCCTGGTCGGAAAAAAACCATCGCCCTGAAATTTAATTTCCACCCGAAGGTCGCGAAGTAACGCCAAGGATGCCAAAAATGAAAATCAAAATTCCGAGAAACACGCTGTTTGGCCTTTTGTCTTTTGCTCTTTGGCTTTTCACAACCAGCTGTTCGCTGCCCGAGGCCAGGTCGGACACGGCGCATAATTACGTCTTGCGGGTGACGGCGGAGGCCGTGCCGCCGAAATCTTCCGGGCTGCGCCTCGGTTTGTTCCCGGTGCAGTTGCCGGAGTACTTGAAGCAGCGGGCCATGGTGGTCCGCGAGGGCGCGAGCGAAGTGCGCTACAACGACGACGAGCGCTGGGCCGAGTCGCTCGACGCGGGCCTGGCGCGCGTGCTGCGCGAACGGCTGTCGGCGACCGCGCAGGTGGTGTCGTATCCCTTCACGCTCGAGCAGGCCCGCGATTACGATGTGCGGGTGCGGGTGCAGGCCTGCGAGGGCACGTCGGACGGCGGGGTGGTCTTTTCCGCGACGTTTGAAGTTTATGCCGCCGGTGCAAATGGCGCGCTGGTCGCGCAGAACACGTTCACGGCCGAGCCGGTAAAATGGGATGGCCGTGATTATGCCAAACTGGCCGGTCTGCTCAGCGCCGATGCGACGCAGCTGGCCGATGCGATTGCGGCGGCGATGCCGGCGTTGCCGACAAAAGGCTGAAGAACTGAAAGACTGAAGGGCTGAAAGTAAATCTTCGGAGAAACCACCGCCAAGTGGGCTTGGTTCAGCTTTTCAGTCCTTCAGCCTTTTATTTAAGCGCATCCGCGATGCGCTGAAGTGCCGCCTCGACGTTTGCGCGGCTGTTGAAGGCGCTGATGCGCACGTGGCCTTCGCCGCACTGGCCGAAGCCGGCTCCCGGCGTGCACACGACGCCGGCCTTCTCCAGCAAAAGGTCGAAGAACTGCCACGAGTCGTGGCCGGTGTTGACCCAGATGTAGGGCGCGTTTTCGCCCCCGGCGCACTTGAGGTCGAGTTTGGCCATGGCGTCGCGGATGAGCTTGGCGTTGCCGAGATAAAAATCGGTCAGCGCGCGCACCTGCTGCTGGCCGGCGTCGGTGTAGATGGCGGCGGCGGCCTTTTGGATCGGGTAGGAGACACCGTTGAATTTTGTCGTGTGGCGGCGGTTCCAGAGCGCGTGCAAGGGATGCGCCTGGCCGGCGGCGTTGTAACCCACGACGGTCTTGGGCACGACGGTGTAGGCGCAACGCGTGCCGGTGAAGCCGGCGGTCTTCGAGGCGCTGCGGAACTCGATGGCGACGTCGCGCGCGCCGTCGATCTCGTAAATGCTGTGCGGGATCTGCGGATCGCGGATGTAGGCTTCGTAGGCGGCGTCGAACAGGATGACAGCCTTGTTTTTCCGGGCAAATTCGACCCACGCGGCGAGCTGGGCGCGCGTGGCCACGGCGCCGGTGGGATTGTTGGGGAAACAAAGATAAATCAAATCGACCGGCGCGGTGGGCAACGCCGGCACGTAGCCGTTGGCCGCGGTGCATTCGAGGTAGGTGATGCCTTCGTAGCGGCCGTCGCGGTTGGCCCCGGTGCGGCCGGCCATGACATTCGTGTCCACGTAAACCGGATACACGGGGTCGGTGATGGCGATGCGGATGTCGGTGGCGAAGATTTCCTGGATGTTGCCACAGTCGCACTTCGCGCCGTCGCTGACGAAAATTTCGTCAGGCTCGATCTTCGCGCCGCGCGCCGCGTAGTCGTGCTGGGCAATGGCTTCGCGCAGGAAGGCGTAGCCCTGCTCGGGACCGTAACCCTTGAAGGTGGCGCGATTCGCCATCTCATCGGTGGCGGCGTGCAGCGCCGCGATGCAGACCGGCGGGAGCGGTTCGGTGACGTCGCCGATGCCGAGGCGGATGATGGACTTGTCGGGATGCGCCTGCGAGTAGGCGGCGACGCGCTTGGCGATGTCGCTGAAAAGATAGGAAGCCTTGAGCTTGGTGTAGTTTTCGTTGATGCGGATCATGTCGGTAAAGGGAACGTGAACTGGCGAAAAACTTGAATAAGCGCTGGGTATTCCGTTAGTTCAAGCTAGAGTTGTTGCTCGTTACCTCCATCTATGCAAAAAATCGAGACGGTTCGTGAGATGCAGGCGCTGGCCGACAAGCTGCGCGCGAAGGACCAGCGCATCGGTTTCGTGCCGACGATGGGGGCGTTGCATGCGGGGCATCTGAGCCTGGTCAAGCTGGCGCGCGCGAAGGCCGACGCCGTGGTGGTGTCGATTTTCGTCAACCCCGCCCAGTTCGGGCCAAGCGAGGACTATTCGAACTATCCGCGCCCGCTGGAGCACGACCTCGAACTGTGTGCCGAGGCAGGCGTGGACGTCGTCTTCCTGCCGCCGGTGGCGGAGATTTACCCCAAGGGTTGCTCGACCTTTGTGCTCGAGGAGGCGGTGAGCAAACCGCTCGAAGGAGCCTCGCGACCCACGCATTTCCGCGGGGTGGCCACGGTGGTGGCGAAACTTTTCAATATCGTGAGGCCGCACCTTGCCGTGTTCGGGCAGAAGGACGCGCAACAGGTGGCGGTGCTGAAGCGAATGGCTGCGGACCTGCACCTGTCCGTGAAGTTTGTGGTCGCGCCGATCATGCGCGAGCCCGACGGGCTGGCGATGAGTTCACGCAACCGCTATCTCACGGCCGTGCAGCGCGAGGACTCGGTCGTCATTTCGCAGGCGCTGCGCCGGGCGCAGGAAATGGTCGCGGGCGGCGAGCACCGCGACGACCGGCTCATCGCCGAGGTCACGCACTTGCTCAGCCAGAAACGACGTGTGCGCGTCATCTACGTGGCGATGGTGGACAAGGACACTTTCGATCCCCTGCGGGTGGTTGTGCCGGGAAAAACATTGCTGGCCATCGCGGCCTGGGTGGATGAAGTTCGGCTGATCGACAACGTGGAATTATGAACACCCTGAATGGCAAATTTTGGCGCGCGCTCCGGCTGACCGCCCTGTTTTTCATGACCGCGTCGCTGGCGTCGGCCTCGGTCACCAGTTGGATAATGCGTAAACACTGTGATTGGGATTTCGTGCAGAAAGTCGGCGGGATCGAAGTCACCACCGTTCAGCTTGGAAATGGGCAGCTCGCGGCAAAAGTGAGGTTCGATCCACGGGGTGGACAGGCCATCACCTGCCGGCCCGTGTTGATAAATTCCCCCTTGATTTTCGACCATGCCTCGGTCCACGTGCACGGTGATGAAGTGCGGATAAGAGTTTATACGGTGCGGGCCAAAAAAGGGCAGGTTTGCCCTGACATGATGATTGTCCAGCTGCCCAAACGGGCCCATGGCAACTATCGCTTGCGTTACGAAAATTCCGACTACTCTTTTTTTGAGATGGGCGCATTGATCGTGCCCTGAACAAATGAGTTCCAGGCACTTTGATGTCCTTGTGGTCGGCAGCGGCATCGCCGGGCTGAGCTTCGCGCTGAAGGTCGCGCAGCGCGGCCACTCGGTTGCGATCCTCACGAAAAAGAACAAGGCCGACTCCAACACCAACTTTGCGCAGGGCGGGGTCGCGGTCGTCACGGCGCAGACGGACGATTTCGACAAGCATGTGCGCGATACGCTGGTGGCCGGCGACGGGCTGTGCGACGCACGCGTGGTGCGCGAGATCGTGCGCGATGGCCCGGCGCGCGTGCAGGAGCTGGTTGCGCTCGGGCTGAAATTTTCCCGCGACGCGCGCGGCGCCTACGACCTTGGCCGCGAGGGCGGCCACACGGAACGGCGCATCCTGCACGTGAAGGACATGACGGGCAAGGCGATCGAGGAAGCCTTGCTCAAGGCGCTCACCCGCGAACCGCGCATCGCGTTGTTCGAACATTTTTTTGCGGTCGACGTGGTCACGGAGGACAAACTGGGCACAGGTAGAAAAGCGAAAGGCGGAAAGCGAAAAGCGAAAAACGGAAATCGCGTGGCCGGGGTTTATGCGCTCGATGTGCGCGATGGCCGCGTGGTGAGGTTCCGCGCGCCGGTCGTCGTGCTGAGCACCGGCGGGGCGGGGCAGGTTTACCTTTATACGACCAATCCCGACATCGCCACGGGCGACGGCATCGCGATGGCCTTCCGGGCGGGCGTGGCGGTGAAGAACATGGAGTTCATCCAGTTTCACCCGACGACGCTTTATTCGGCCACGGGCGAGCGCTTTCTCATCAGTGAAGCCGTGCGCGGCGAAGGGGCGATCCTGCGCAACACCACGGGCGAGGCCTTCATGGGCGCTTATCACCCGATGGCGGACCTCGCCCCGCGCGACATCGTGGCCCGGGCCATCGACACCGAGATGAAAAAATCCGGTGCGCCGCATGTGTGGCTCGACATCACGCACCGCAACGGGGCGTTTTTGCGCGAGCGGTTTCCCCAGATTTTCCAAGCCTGCAAAAAGCTCGGCCTCAACCTCGCGCGCGACCTCATCCCGGTTGTGCCCGCGGCGCACTACACCTGCGGCGGTGTGGCCACCAACCTGGCCGCGGAGACTTCCCTGCCGGGCCTCTATGCGTGCGGCGAGATCGCCTGCACGGGCCTGCATGGCGCGAACCGCCTGGCGAGCAACTCGCTGCTCGAGGCCGTGGTCGTGGCCCACCGCGGCGCGGAGTCGGTGGACCGTTATTTGCGCACGGCCCGGCGTGTCGCTATGGAAATTCCGCCCTGGGTCGACCTTGGCGGCGGCAGCGACGATGAACGCGTCGTGCTCACGCACAACTGGGACGAGCTGCGCCGCGCGATGTGGGACTACGTCGGCATCATGCGCACGACGAAACGACTCGAACGCGCCCGCACGCGCATCGCCGATCTCGTGCGGGAAATCCACGAATACTATTGGAATTTTTCCGTGGACCCGCGTTTGCTCGAATTGCGCAACCTCTTGCAAGTGGCTGAAATCATCGTCGCCTGCGCGCTGCAACGTCACGAGAGCCGCGGCCTGCATGCCATCGCCGATTACCCCAAAAAGCTTCGCACGGCGCGCAATTCAGTCGTGCGCAAAAAAGTGAAGAAATCCCTGTCGTCATCGGTCGGCCAATCCGCCTGTGAATAACCTGTGAGTTATATCTTCGCAATCGGCTTGAACAAAGTTTCTCCCCTCGTGGAACTTTATCGTAGCAGTTGGAAGCTAGGCCTATACGGGACTAATCTTCTGCATAAAGCCGGCGATAGATGTTACAAAGGCGCGACTCTGGCCTGTTAACAGCTTTCGTAGTCTTTTTACCCTTTGGCTGATTTTATGTCTAATTCTCACAGGTTGCAT
>DASYOA010000041.1:0-4364 GCA_036008265.1 Opitutaceae bacterium | reverse complement strand
CGTCTGAGGGGGGTTTCTGCGCGCGCGCGGCCGCCATTTTCCGGCTGGTTTCCATGGCACGCACGACCGCATCAAAATACACCGGCATGATCTTCCCGAGATCCACATAACTGAGGCAGCGGGTGTTGTCCGGCAGGTCGGCGAGCAGGTTGCGCTTCACGTCATCCTTGTCCCAAAATGACGCCTGCTTGCCCTCGAGCCCCTGCAGCGAGTTTTCCACCAGCGTGGCGGAACCGATGCCAAGGAACACCCAGTGGTCGGCCACGGCGTAGGAAAAGCCCCGGCCGGCCGGGCGCGGAGGCGCACCCTCGGCCTCGGGCGGTTGCGGCGGGGCGTAGGTGTAGATATCGTGGCCAAGATAGGCCCGCTTTTCAAAAATCTTGTCCACGGCCTCACCGTAAAGGCCGCGCTTCATCGCCTCGACCGCCGCGGTGAACGCCGTGTCGTTTTCGAGCGAGACGGCATAAAGCTGGTTGAGACGCTGATCGAGCGGCGCATCGGCCGGCGCCGCGTCGTCAAGCGCGTTGGCCAGGATCAACTGATCGCCCAAATTGCCGATCAGATCCCGCTTGAGGTCGAGGCCAAGGCGATCGTTGAAACTTTTGAGATAGCTTTGATACATGCCGAAAAAGAGCGGGCTGATGTCGTTCAGCATATCCTCGATGGTGGCATAAAAGTTTTTGATGCTGCCGCGCACCGATACCACCGAGAAGCACTTGCCCGGCACAAACTGCGGCCGGGGCGGCGCTCCATCCGTATACTCGGCCAGCTTGGTCAGACCGCGGCGCTCATTGTAGGTGAATCCGGAATTGATATCCGTGGAGGTTGCACCGACATGGGCGGTGAGATAAAACTCATTGGCGGCATCAAGGCCCAGCGCATGGAGGATCGTGGTCGGGTCGAAGGGAGACATGGCGGGTGGTTGCCCGGCAGCCTGCGCCGCCTTTTGGTCGGCGATCGCTTTTTGGGCCGCCGGAACCATGGCTTTGATATTGGCGTAGAGAATCAGCTGGGCGTCGCCGGCACGCTGGCGCATTTGCATGAACCCGTCTGATTTCCCAAGCGCGTTGTCGTGGCCGCCCTGCTTGGCCGCCACCAGCGTCTGTTGGAGGAAATCCTTGGATGGACAGAAATAAAAAACCCCGCCGGCGATCGTCCAGACCCCGGGATGCTGCGGCTCAGCCGCATTGGGAGCCGCCACCCCCACGATGTGCAGGGTGGCGCCATTGAAGTCCTCCGTGGTTTCGGTGAATTTTTCTTCCTTATCCTTGGCTTCCTCGTCGGCGATCAGCTTTTCAAGCTTTGCCTCGTTGTCGCCAATTTCAACGGCGACCAACAGCGGGAGGTCGGTCTTGTTTTTGGTGGCGGCGATGACATCGCCCAGGTCGGGCAGGACGAAAATCGCCTCGCCCGTGGCAAAATCGAGCAGGCCCGCCAGGGTGTAGCCCGTATTGGCTTTGCAGCGATCATCCCATTCATCCACCTTCATCTGCGTGCGCAGCGGCGCAAAATATTTTTGCACCTGGTCATCGCGCCACATTTTCACCCACGGCGTGCCCGGCCAGGTTTTCACGAGGGCCGGCAGATCGGTGACATAAACGACCAGCGACGTGTTGTCGCCCACCAAGTTGACCAGCGGAACGGTGGCGGCCTCCGCCGTGGTGCGGCCGGCCAACAGCGCCAGCGCTGCGATGATGAGGGCGAGATGAATTTTCTTCATGGAAGTTTAAGGGGCGCGGGCAGGCTCTTGACCGGTTGCGGTGGCTCGAGGTAGCGATAACCGGCGTTGGGGTTGCGCGGGTCGAAGGAAAAGGCGTCGCGGTTTTGCAGGAAGCTTTTCACGACCGACGAGGGCACGGCGAAGTTCAGCCCCTCGATGCCAATCATCATGGCCTTCATGTTGGTTATCCCGATGACCTCGCCGCGAAGATTGAAGAGCGGCCCGCCGGAATTGCCGGGGTTCACCTGCGCGGTCGTCTGGATATAGAGCTGGCCGTCAAGCGGGCGGTTTTTCTGGGCGATGATGCCTTGCGAGACGCTGCGATCGAGGCCGAGCGGGCTGCCGATGTTAAAAACCGTCTGGCCTTCGGTGAGCGTGTCGGAGTCCCCGATGGGCACGAAAGGGAAAGTCGTCGTGCCTGCATCCTCGATTTTCAGCAGCGCGAGATCGAGGCGGGAATCGAAGGCGACGATGCGGACATGGTTGAACTGCACGCGTTCAAGCTCGGCCGGGCCGCGGCGAAACTGCGTGATGGAGATTTCATACTCCCCGGAAATGACGTGTTCATTGGTCAGGACATAGCCCGAGGGATGGATGATAAAACCGGAGCCGAGGCCGATGGGCGTGCGCACCTCGACGACGGCATCGCCACAGCGGTCGACGTTTTCCTTCACCGTCAGGATGGGCTGGCCCGGGTTGCTGAAATAGATGTCGGAGATGCTGCCCGCGGCGGACGCCGCCGGCGCTTTTTCGTCAACGACGTGGTCGATTTCATCGCGTGGCACCGTGACGACCGTGAAGCCGAGATCCACGATGAGATGGTCGGCCTTCTCGCTGAGGATGTCGCCCTTGATCTCAGCCCCGTTCTTGAGGCGCAGCTCGGTCATGGCCGAAACCGGGACGCAGAAAAACAGGCACACGGACGCGACCAGGCAGGAACTAAAAAGCGTTTTCCGGGAGTTGATTACCGCTGTCATAAAAATTATTTCAGGCCGTTTTAATCGAATGCCGCAGCGCCCATAGTTGCCTGGCCTGGGCAACGGTATCGGCCAGCACAGCGGGCGCAAGCGCCTGCTTCGGATCGTCGCCGATGCCCTTCGCCGGCTCGACATGCGCCTCGATGCACAAGCCGTCGGCGCCGTAGGCCACGGCCGCGAGCGCGCAGGCCGGGACATAGGCCGCCTTGCCCACCGAATGCGAGGGATCGACCACGACGGGGGCCCAGGTTTTTTCCTTCAACAACGGCGTGATGGATTCGTCGGGATGATTGCGGTAACCATCGAGCGCGGGCGCGGTGCCGCGCGGACAGAGGATGACATTGGGATTGCCAAACGACGCGATGTATTCCGCCGCGGAAATAAACTCACTGAGGGATCCCATGTGCAGGCCGCGCTTGAGCAAGACCACCGTGTCGCGTTCGGCCACGGCGCGGCCGATGGCCCGGAGCAGGGAGTAATTGAGGGCATTGCGCGCGCCGACCTGCAACAGGTGCACGCCGGCGTCGAGCGCGAGGGTCACGTGATGCTCGTCCATCACCTCGGCATCGACGGGCAGGCCGGTGCGGCGGTGCGCCTCCATGAGGATGTCGAGCGACTTGGTGTCGCCCTGGAAGGTATAGGGATTGGTGCGCGGTTTCCAGACACCGCCGCGCAAGGCCTGCGCCCCCGCCTCTTTCACGGCTTCCGCCGTCTCATAAAAATAATTGGGGTTCTTCGGGTCGATCGTGCACTGGCCGGCGATCACGAACAGTTCCTCGCCAAGCGTCACGCCGCCGACCACAATGCGGTGGCTCGCGAGATCGGAGCGCTTGTCCATGAGCTTGAACTGCGACTGGATGCGGTCGATGCGGTCGACATAGGCCAGGCCCTCGAGGCGATTGATCATGAGTTCGTCGCGCTCATCGCCGACGATGGCATAAATCGTCCGCACCGCGCCGACGATGGGCTGGATCTTGCAGCCAAATTCGGCCACGATCTGCGTGATTTCCGCCAGTTGCTCGACGGTCAGGCGATTGGATTTGGGTAAAATCATGGGCGGACGATTCTCGAATTAAACGCTAGAACATTCCGTGCATTTTATCGCAGCTGTCAAAGGAACTCCTCGAATTCCGGCGGCATGGGCGAGCACGCGGAAAATGAAAATTTCCTCCCGCCCAATTCG
Organism: Opitutaceae bacterium; assembly: GCA_036008265.1. Lineage (GTDB taxonomy): Bacteria > Verrucomicrobiota > Verrucomicrobiia > Opitutales > Opitutaceae > DASRHD01. The sequence continues at coordinate 484 of DASYOA010000041.1, read as the reverse complement.
TAGTCGAGGCTCGTTTCAAACGAATGCAGAAACAGCCGCTTGCAACCGGTGCGGCGCTTGAACTCGCGGTTGCGCTTGAATTCGCCGTAGGTCGCGTCGCCCACGATGGGCAGGCCGCGCCGGGCGCATTGCACGCGCAATTGATGGCTCCGGCCCGTGCGCGGCTCCAGCTCCAGCAACGACAGGCGGGGTTCACTGCGGTTCTCGCGGATGAGCCGCATGGTGCACTCGGCCGGGATGTTTCCCCCGTCCATCGTGCGGATGTGGCCGCCTTGCTTGCGAATGAGCAGCAGGTCCCGCCATTTTTCCTTTGGCTTGGGCGTGACGCCAAAAACCAGCGCGCGGTAGATTTTGCGCACCTCCTCGCGCTTGAAGCACCCCCGGATTTCATGCGCAAGGGCCTCGTTGGCCGTCGCCAGGATGACGCCGGACGTGTAGGCATCGAGCCGGTTGAGCAACCAGATGCGCGGCAGGTAGCTTGGAT
>DASYOA010000040.1:0-3322 GCA_036008265.1 Opitutaceae bacterium | reverse complement strand
CGGTTATCCCAATGGCCGTGGCTTCCCGCCGCTTGAACTTATCTACAATACTTTGGAATCTCATCGCTCCATTGCCGAAGCCATCCAGCAAATGTGGAAAAAAAATCTCAATATCGACGTCGCGCTCAAGAACGAAGAGTGGAAGGTCTTTCTCGATGCGCAAACGACGGGAAATTACCAAATCGCCCGCGGGGGCTGGGGAGCTGACTACGTTGACCCCAATTCGTTTCTCGACCTGTGGGAGACCGGCAACGGCAACAACGAAACCAACTGGAGCAGTCCTGACTACGACCGCCTGCTCGCTGCATCATACACCGCCAAGACCGATGCGGAGCGCTACGCGATCTACCAAAAAATGGATGCCATCCTCGTGGATGAACTGCCGATCATTCCACTTTTTTATTACACACGACCCCGCCTTATAAGCCCAAAGGTAAAAGGTTTCCATCCCACGCTGCTCGACCTCCATCCTTGGAATTCGGTGGACATCGAGCGGTAGCAGCAAACTGGACAAAGGTGGAGCGCGCCGTCTCGGCGCGCTCAGAACGCGTCGGGACGCCGCGTTCCACCCGCAAAAAGTCTTCTTCTAAAAGATTTGCCGCGGCTTGCCTTCGCGGCCCGGCTCCTGTCTCCTGATTTCCGATGCTCCGCTTCATCGCCCGCCGCATCTTCGAGACGGTTCCCGTCCTCTTCATCATCGTCACCGGCGCCTTCTTCATGATTCGCTTGGTCCCGGGCGGCCCGTTCACGGCGGAAAAGGCCGTCCCGCCCGAGGTGCAGCGAAACCTGGATGCCTATTACCACCTCGACGACCCGCTCTGGAAACAATACGTCGATTATCTCTGGGATCTTTGCCCGAAGAAATTTCATCCGCTGGCGCTGGCCCAGGGCCCCGATCTTAAGGCCGCTTTCGGCATCGATCTCCGTCCCTCGTTCCGTTACGCCAACCGCACGGTCAACGAGATCATCGCGGAAAAACTGCCCGTCTCGCTTGAACTCGGCCTGCTCTCGCTTGGCGTCGCGCTCGGCCTCGGCCTCACCGCCGGGGTGATCGCCGCGGTGAAACGCAACACCTGGATCGACTATTCGGCTTCCGCGCTGGCCATGACCGGCATCTGCCTGCCCACCTTTGTCATGGGGCCGCTGCTCGTGCTCTTTTTTGCCATCAAGCTCGGCTGGTTCAACGCCTCCGGCTGGTACAGCCCGATCGACCGCGTGCTGCCCTCGATCACGCTTGGCTTCGTTTACGCCGCCTACATCGCGCGGCTCACCCGCGGCGGAATGCTCGAGGTCCTGAGCCAGGATTACATCCGCACCGCCCGGGCCAAGGGCGCCTCCGAGCTGCGCGTCATCTTCCGGCACGCGCTGCGCGGCGGCCTGCTGCCCGTCGTCTCCTTTCTCGGCCCGGCCGTGGCCGGCATTCTCACTGGTTCATTTGTCATCGAGATGATTTTCCAAATTCCCGGACTCGGCCGGGAGTTCGTCACCAGCGCCCTCAACCGCGACTACAACCTCGTGCTCGGCACCGTGCTGCTTTACGCCGGGTTTGTCATCCTCATGAATCTCGTCGTGGACGTGCTGCAGGTGTGGCTCAACCCAAAACTGAGATTCGAGTAAAACTTACCACGGATGAACACGGATAAGCATCGTTCTCGTTCTCTTAATCGTTCTCATTATCAAGGCACACGAGAGTACGAGAATGAGTATGAGAACGAGAACGATCCGGTGTACCCGCGCCCATCCGCGTGATCCGCGGTAAAAAAATGCCTTCACTTTCACCCAAAAATCTTCCCGCCGCCGATCTCGCCATCGGCCAGCTCGAGCGTGGCCAGTCGCCGTGGAGCGACGCCTGGCACCGCCTGCGCAAAAACAAACTCGCCGTCTTCGGTGGCGGCCTGCTCATCGCCCTCGCGCTGCTTTGCTTCATCGGCCCATTTTTCTCGCAATCCTACGAGGACCAAAACCTCGACCTGGGCGCCACGCCGCCCAGCAGCCAGCACTGGCTCGGCACCGACACGCTCGGCCGCGACCTCTTTGCGCGCATTCTTTTCGGCGGGCGGATCTCGCTCATGGTCGGCCTCGTGGCCTCGGCCGTTGCGCTGGTCATCGGTGTGACCTACGGCGCGGTGGCGGGCTACCTCGGCGGCAAGATCGACGCGCTGATGATGCGCATCGTCGATATCATATATGCGCTGCCGTTCACGATCTTCGTCATCATGCTGATGGTGTTCCTCAAGGACCCGATGGAAAAATTTGACGCCTGGCTCGCCCGCCATCCGATCGTCGACAACGCACAGGGCGTGGGGAAAATCCTGCTGCTTTTTGCCGCCATCGGTGCGGTCGAGTGGCTCACGATGGCGCGCATTGTCCGCGGCCAGATTCTTTCGGTCAAAAAAATGGATTTCATCGAGGCAGCGCGCGCGCTGGGCTACGGCCCGCGCCGCATCATCTTCCGCCACATGGTGCCCAACATCCTCGGCCCGATCATCGTTTATACCACGCTCACCATCCCCGCCGTCATGCTGCTCGAATCGTTCCTCAGCTTCCTTGGCCTCGGCGTGGATGCGCCCATGAGCTCGTGGGGCACATTGATCAAGGACGGCGCGGAAAAAATGGAGGAGTTCCCGTGGCTGCTCATTTTTCCCGGCGGTATTTTTTCGCTGACGCTTTTCTCGCTCAACTTCCTCGGGGACGGCCTGCGCGACGCACTCGACGTGCGCTCATCGAAGGATTGACTACCGGGCACGCCGCGACGCCATATTAGACTATTCCATGCGCCGTTTTTTCCCTTACCTCAAATACCTGCGAAGAGTGCGCGGAGCCCTGATCGCGGGTGTTTTATGCGGCATACTTTACGGTGTCGTCGGTGGCTTGGGCATGCCGCTGATGATCAAGTACGTCATTCCCCGCGTGCTGGTTGCCGATCCCGCACCCACGCCGGGCCTGGTTACCGCCTCGCCCAAGGCTTGGTTCGATCTTGATGGCTTCTTTGACCGCATGTTTGGAGTGGCCAAGCCTCCATCAACGCCAACTTCCGCCCCGACGCCGGCCCCCGCCGCCCCGCCACCAGCTCCGACTACACCCCGTCCTCAATTAACCACATTACAGATCTTGTCGATTGCCCTTTGGTTGCCGCTCATTTTTGCGGTCCGGGGTGTGGCCGGCTACTTGAACACTTACTTGATCCAGCACGCCGGCGTGCGGATCCTCGAGGACATCCGGCTCGATTACTTTCGCAAACTGCAGAATCTCCCGCTCGCCTTCTTTCACCGGATGTCGAGTGGCGAACTCATTTCCCGCGGGCTCGGCGACACCAATCAGC
>DASYOA010000039.1:0-3244 GCA_036008265.1 Opitutaceae bacterium | reverse complement strand
CCTGGTACTTGTCACTTCCCATACTTGCCCTTTCGCCCAATCTCGCGCATCCTGCCGCCATGAACACCGACGTTGTTGTCGTCAATATCAAGGCCGTCGTTCCCACGGCCAACGGCTGCGCTGTCTTCCTCGGCAACGATGAAAAGACCTTCGTCATTTATGTGGATCACTTTGTCGGCAATGCCATCCAGATGTCGCTCAACGGCGTGAAAAAAGAACGGCCGCTCACGCATGACCTCATCGGCAGCGTCCTGCTTGGTCTCGGCGCACAGCTCGACCACATCGTCATCAATGACGTCACCGAAGGGACCTTTTTTGCCCGCATCCTGCTCAAGATGGAGAACGAGATCGGCAAGAAAATCATCGAGATCGACGCGCGGCCCAGCGATTCGATCGTGCTGGCCCTCCAGCACAAACGCCCGATCTACGCCGCGCAAAAAGTCTTCGATGCCGTCGAGGACCAAACCGAAATCCTGGAGCGCGTCCTCAAGCAGCAGTCGGAGGAGGACGAAGGCGAACCCGGCGAGGAAGAGGACGAGCCGTCCTGACAGCGATGTCCGCCCTGCCCTCTCCATTCGCCGCGGGCCTGCCGCTGACGGCCCTCGCGCCCATGCAGGACGTGACCGACCTCGCCTTCATGCGCGTCATCGCGCATTACGGCGCGCCCGATTATTTCTTCACCGAGTTCTTCCGCGTCCACTCGCAATCGCGCCCGGAGAAACACATCCTGCGTTCCATCGACGAGAACACGACCGGCCGGCCCGTCTTCGCCCAGCTCATCGGGGAAAACCTGTCCGACCTCGCCCGCACGGTCGAGGAACTCCAGCGCCATCCCATTGCCGGCATCGACCTGAATTTCGGCTGCCCCGCGCCCAAGGTTTACAAGAAGAACGTGGGTGGCGGCCTCCTGCGCGACCCCGACAAAATCGACCAAATCCTCGGCTGCCTTCGCGCTGCGATACCCGGCCTGCTCACGGTCAAGATGCGCATCGGCTTCGACGACACCGCCCATTTTGACCGCGTCCTCGACCTCATCAACACGCACCGCGTCGATCTGCTCAGCGTCCACGGACGCACGGTGAAGGAAATGTATCGCAGCGAGGTCCACTACGATTTTATCGCCCGGGCCGTCGCACGCGTCCGCTGCCCGGTGCTGGCGAACGGCAATCTTACTTCCGTCGCCAAAGCCGCCTCGGTTCTCGCCAGCACGCGCGCGGCCGGTGTCATGGTCGGCCGCCACGCCATCCGGAATCCCTGGATTTTCCGCCAGTGCCGCGAGCATTTCTCCGGCCAGCCCGTCCTGCGCGTCACCCTGGCCGACGTTCGCGACTACGTCGACCGCCTCTATCGTGCCACGCGACTGCCGGAAGTCCCCGAACTGGCCCACATCGCGAAGATGAAGAAATACCTCAACTTCGTCGGCCAGAGCGTCGATCCCGCCGGCGCCTTTCTCCACGCCATGCGCCGCGCCGAGACGGAGGCTGATCTTTTTTCCGTCTGCGACCAGCATCTGCTCGCCGATCCGACCCGCGAGTTTTCACCCGAGCCCTATCCCGGCGTCATCGCCCGCCCCAACTGTGAAACTCCCGCCGCCGCCGACGGCTGCTCGCTGGAAACCGTGACGGCCTAACCGGCCAAAGTAGCAGGTATCAAGTGACAAGTAACAAGAGCGCGCTGGCCGCGAAGTTTCAAGTACCAGGTGCCAAGTTCCAAGATAGCCGACTACTCCTGCCCACTAATCCTGATACTTGGTACTTGTTACTGTCACTTGATACTTATTCGAGTTACTCTAGGCCGAGAATTTTCCGTCCTTCGGGTGAAATCATCTGGGGCGTCCACACCGGATCCCAGACGATGTGCACCTTGGCCGACTCCACTGTCGGCAGCGCGGCGATTTTTTCGCGGGCGTCTTCCGCGATGACCGGCCCCATGCCGCAGCCGGGCGCGGTCAGGGTCATTTTCACCTCGATCGCATGCCCGCCCTGCGGCGTTTTTTCGATCGAGAGGTCATAAACGAGGCCAAGATCGACAATGTTCACCGGTATCTCCGGGTCGAAGCAGCTCTTCATTGCGTCCCAAACGGCGTTCTCGCTGAATTCAGCCACGGCACCGGCCTTTTCCGTTTTTAAAGAAAATCCGGCCAGCGCCTCGGTGTGTTCGCGCGCAATGCGAAACAGCCCGCTGTTGGTGCGCACGGTCACGGTGCCACCCAGCGTCTGCGTTACGAACACCTCCGTGCCTGCGGGCAGCGTCAGTTCGTCGCCCGCCGGGATGGCGGTCGCGGGCGTGTCTTTTGAAAGTTTAAAGGCCTGGTTGGTGGTCGAGCTCATTTTACCATCATCTCCGTTGGCAGGCGGGCATAGAGGCCACGCGGGTCGTTGAACTCGCGTAAGGTCTTCGCCTGTTCCTTGATTTGGGCCATCAGCTGGCTCAGTGCGTCCGCGGCGCGTGTTTGGTCATGCTTCTCGCCTTGGAGCCAGTCCACGATGACTTCGGCCAGTTCCTTTTTGTGCGGATACTCGACCACGCGGTAGTTGTCGCCGAGCTGCGCTTTCTGGGCCGCAAATTTTATCGCGGCGTCGAGGCCGCCGATTTCGTCCACCAGCCCGAGCTTCTTCGCCTCGGTGCCAGACCACACGCGGCCTTGGGCGATTTCTTCCACCGCCGCGCGATTGAGGCGCCGGCCCTCGGAAACCTTGCCGATAAACTGGCCGTAAATCCAATCAACCAGGTTCTGAAAGAGAGCCAGCTCCTCGTCCGTCTTCGGCCGGCTGATGGTGAGGGCGTCGGCAAATTTTCCGGTCTTCGCAATATCAAACGTCAGCCCGAGGTCGGTGGCCAGTTTCTGCACGTTAAAGAACAGGCCGAACACGCCGATCGAGCCGGTGATGGTGGTGGGCTCCGCATAAATCTTGTCGCCATAGGCGGAAATCCAATAGCCGCCCGAGGCCGCCACGGTGCCCATCGAGACGATGACCGGCTTCGTTTTCTGTGTGAGCCGCAGTTCACGTTGGATTTCCTCGGAGGCGGTGGCGCTGCCGCCGGGACTGTTCACGCGCAGCACGATGGCTTGCACGCTGTCGTCCTGCCTCAACTCGCGGAGCATGCGGGAAAATTTAGCGCCCCCGATTTGACCATCCACGCCCTCGCCTTCGACAATGTCGCCCTCCGCATAAGCGACCGCGATCGTTTTGTCCGTGGATTTTGTGGCCGGATCGCTTTCCAGCAGCGCAGAGGCATAATC
>DASYOA010000038.1:0-1934 GCA_036008265.1 Opitutaceae bacterium | reverse complement strand
GAAGGTGGGGTAGATGTAGCTGCCGAAATGAAAATCGAGGAAGTCGATGACGTGGCCATAAACGACGCGATCGACAAGGTTGCCCAAAATGCCGCCGCAGAGCAGGCCGAAGCAGACTTGCACGCCGGTCTGGCGCAGACCGAGGTGGCGGCGCCATAAGGCGATGGCGGCGAGCGTGGCGGCGGCGAGGACCGCGAGCGCGGCGCTTTTGCCGGCAAAGAGGCTCCACGCCGCGCCGGTATTGCCCACATGCACGAGGTAGAAAAATCCGCGCACGACGGGAATCGCGCCGGGTTCGCCATAGGTGCCGAAGGGAAGGCGGGCGTGAATCCAAGCCTTGGTCGCCTGGTCGAGCCCCACAACGAGCGCAGTCAGCAACAGGAGCAGGCGATAGGTGAGGATGCGGCGGAAGCCCGAGGCGGGCTCGGCCGGTGAAGTGATGGACTTGAGCGTGTCGCGTGACACGGGTGCCTGGGTTGGCGTCATTCGTCGCCACCACCACCGCTCTCGCTCTCCGAGAGTTTGGCGCCCTCTTCGCCGAGCTCACCGAAGAGTCCGGCCTGCGTGCGGGCGCGATAGCGGTTTTTTTCAATTTCCTTCAGTGCTTCGGCGGAATAGCGCGTGAAGGGTACGGCGATGAGGCGATCTTTCGCGATGGGCTTGCCGGTCGCTTCACAAATCCCATAGGTGCCATCATGGATGCGCTTGATGGCAGAGGCGATTTCGGAGAGCGCTTCCTGCTCGTTCGCCACCATGCTGAGGGCGAAGTCGCGGTCGAACGTGTCGGTGCCCGCGTCGGCCATGTGCTGGCCGTAGCTGGAAAGATCTCCGCTGTCGTCCTTGCTTGAACGTTTGAGCGTGTCCTCGGAATGCTGGTCGAGCTGTCCCAGCAGATGATTGTGCAGGTCGATCAGGAGTTTGAAATAGCGGCGAAACTTCTCAGGAACCTGCTCGGGGTCATTCTCAATGTGTTTGTGCGCTTTCTTGGGATTGAACCCAAGGACATCCATGAGTGAGGCGGCCTTGACATGCGACGGCTTGGCGGCCTTGGGCAGCTCCAACAGTTTGGCGCCGGCGCCAGCCGGGGCCTTGGCGGCGGGTTTGCCGGCCTTCTCCATCTTGGCGGCCTTGCCGGTGTTGGTCTTCGCGATCTCGCGGACTTCATCGAGGCTGAAGGCAATGGGTTTGGCCACCTTGCGTCCCAGGATGCGGCTGCGCAGGTCGTCGCGGGCGGACTTTTTGGCCGCGGCGGACTTCGCCTCTGCGGACACGGGCTTGGCCGGGATATCGGATTTCTTGGCCACCACGGCTTTTTTAGGAGCGGGTTTGGCCGGCTTGGGGGCGGGTTTTTTGGCAGTTTTTTTGTTTTTGGCCATAGCAGAAAAAGAAGTTAAATCAAAGAAAGCGCCTGAACGCAACGCGGACAAACGTCCCCGTGCACAGTTTTTTCGAGGGCGGGCACCCAGCGCCAGCAGCGCGGGCACCGGACGTAACCGAGCTCCTGGGCCGGGCGCACGCTGATCCTGAGTGGTGCGCCGGCCATGGGAGTGAGAGTGACGTGCGAAACGATAAAAAGTTCCGGTAGAAAATCGTGGTGTTTCTCCAGTATTTTGAACGCCGTATCCTCGGCCGCGCCGGTGAGGGCAATGGCAGCGTCGAGGGATTTTCCGATGCGTCCGGCCTGCCGCGCCGGTTCGAGGGCTTCATTGACCTGGGCGCGTACGCGGAGCAACGCCGCTACCTCGGCGTCGACTTCCGGATTGGTCCACGCCACAGGTGCAACCGGCCAGTCCTGCAAGTGGACGGAGCCGGCGGCATATTCAATTTTATCGGTGGCGAAGCTCCAGGCTTCGTCGGTGGTAAACATGACGATCGGCGCGAGAATTTCAACTAGGGTCCGGAAAATATGGTGAATCGCGGTCTGCGAGGAGCGG
>DASYOA010000037.1:0-2377 GCA_036008265.1 Opitutaceae bacterium | reverse complement strand
CTCGCCCAAAGCCTGGCCGGGCTCGATGCGCAGCTGTGCTATGCGGTCAAGGCCAACTCCAACCTGGCCGTATTGCGCCATTTTTCGAATCTGGGCTCGGCGTTTGAATTTGCCAGCGCGGACGAGCTGCGGCGGGTGATCGCGGCGGGCGCGAAGGTGGAGGCCAGCGTTTTCGCCGGCGTGGGTAAGACCGAGGGCGAAATCAAGCTCGCGCTCGAAAACGGCATTTTCTCCTTTCACGTCGAAAGCGAGCCCGAGCTCACCCGCATCAATCACGTCGCCGGCCAGCTCGGGGTGAAGGCGCCCATTGGCATCCGCATCAACCCCGATGTGGACGCCCACACGCACGCCAAAATCACCACCGGCAAAAGCGACAACAAGTTTGGCATTCCGCTCAAGCACGCTGCCGCCGCCTACGAAGCCGCCGCAAAAATGAAGAACATCGAGGTGCGCGGTGTGCAGATGCACATCGGTTCCCAGCTCACGAGCGTGGCGCCATTCATTGAAGCCGTGGAAAAAGTTTCGCCCTTCGTGGCTGAGCTGAAGGCGAAGTTCGGCCTCCGTTATTTCTCCATCGGTGGCGGCATCGGCATTGTGTACAAGGACGCGCTGGCCAGCGGAGCGCGCGAGTGGTGGGACGCACAGCCCGCCGACCAGCGGCCATTGACCTTTGAAACCTATGGCGCCGCGCTCGCGCCGCTGCTTAAGCCGCTCGGCCTCAAAATCCTGCTCGAGATGGGTCGTTCCATGGTGGGCAACGCGGGTGTGCTGCTTTCGCGGGTGGAGTATCTCAAGCGCGGTGCGGGCAAAAATTTCCTCATTGTCGATGCGGCGATGAACGACCTCGTGCGTCCCGCCATGTACGATGCCTACCACGAAATCGTGCCGCTGCACCGCGACACCTCGCGCCGCGCGCTCGTCGCCGATGTCGTCGGCCCGATTTGCGAGTCGGGTGACTGCTTCGCCAAGGACCGCCAGCTCCAGGAAGTGGGCGAGGGCGAATTCATTGCCTTGATGAGCACGGGCGCCTATGGTCGCGTCATGTCCAGCCGCTACAACACCCGCGGGATGCCGGCCGAAGTTCTCGTGCAAGGCAGTGCGTTTGAGCTGGTGAATGCGCGCGAAACCTTCGAGCAGATGATCGCGCCCGAGCGCATCCCGTCGTTTCTCAAGTGAAGACCAACACGCACACGCTGCGGCAGCTCAAGGGCCAGCGGCCCATCGTCGCGGTCACGGCCTACGATGCCCTCATGGCGCGCCTGGCCGGCGAAGCGGAGGTGGACATCATTCTCGTGGGCGACTCGGTTGGCAACACGCTCCTCGGTTTCGACAGCACGATCCCGGTCACGCTCGACATGATGGTGCATCACACTGCGGCCGTGGCGCGGGCCAAGCCCGCCGCGCTGCTGGCCGCCGATGTGCCGTTTGTCGAGGCGCATTTCGATTTTGAGCGCGTGCTGCACGCCTGCCAGCGGCTCATGCAGGAATCCGGCGCCGAGGCGGTGAAAATTGAAGGCGGCCTTGCGCTCGCCTCGCCGATCGCGCGGCTCGTCGAGGCCGGCGTGCCCGTGTGGGGCCACCTCGGCCTCAAGCCACAGCAAGTGCGCACGCTCGGCCGCTACAAAAAATTTGGCCGCGATGCGGCCGAGGCCGAAGGCCTGCTGGCCGACGCGCTCGCGCTCGAGAAAGCCGGGGCCTTTGCGCTCCTGCTTGAAATGATCGAGCCCAACCTCGCGCGCACCATCACCGAGACGGTCAAGATCCCGACCGTCGGCATCGGCTCCGGCCTGTATTGCGACGGGCAGATTCTTGTCTCCACCGATTTGCTCGGTTTTGAGCCCGGCCATGCGCCACCCTTCGTCAAGCCCTTCGCCCGTGTGGGCGAGGAAATTAAAAAGGCTTTTCCGCCTACGCCGCCGCGGTGCGCGCGCGGAAGTATCCAGAGTGACCTGAGAAAGTATCAGGTCTCAAGTGACAAGTGCCAAGATTTTCAGAGTAGCGGCGAAGCCGCAGGCTTTCTTGATACTTGCTACCTGGTACTTGATACTTCTTAAGAACCTCCCATGAACTTTGCGGTCATCGGCGCCGGCGCCTGGGGCACGGCTTTCGCGGCGCACCTCGCGCGGCTCGGCCACACCGTCACGCTCGTGCCACGGCGTTTCGAGCAGGCGCTCGCGCTTTCGTCCGCGCACGAAAATTCCGACTACCTGCCGGGCGTTGCACTGCCGCCGAGCCTGCAAATCGGCCACGAGCTCGCGCCCGTGCTGATGGAAACCGAGGTCGTGCTGCTCGCATGCCCGGCGCAGGCCTTGCGCGAGACCTGCCAGCGCGTGCGCGGCAGTCTCGGCCTGGCGCGCCAGGTCCGTTTTGTGGTCAG
>DASYOA010000036.1:0-6879 GCA_036008265.1 Opitutaceae bacterium | reverse complement strand
CCACCCGGCGAGGATTCGCCGCGTCCAGTTTTTCCAACCCCTGCGGGTTCAGGCGCTGCAGCTCCGCCACCGCTTCGGCCAGCGGAAGTTTCTCCACTCGCGTCCGCACCTCGGCCGGCACCTCGACCTCATCCGCCACCGGCGCAAAGAATGTTTTCAGATACAATCCGCTGCCGCCGACCACCAGCGCGGCGCGGCCCCGCCCCGCGATGTCCTCCACCGCCGCCCGGGCGAGCAGGACAAACCGGGCCACGTCCATCCGCTCCGCCACGTCGAGGATGTCGATCAGGTGATGCGGCACGCGCGCCTGCTCCGCCTTTGTTGGTTTCGCCGTGCCGATGTCCATGCCGCGGTAAAACAGCAGCGAGTCGCATGACACGATTTCCGCGCCGTGTTTCTCCGCCCAGCGCAGCGCCAGCTCGGTTTTGCCCACTGCTGTCGGGCCGGTCAGGAGGTAAATTGTGCCATGGGCCATGGGTGAATTGTTACGACCATGTGATATTACTCCGCCGGCGTCACTTTACTTTTGCGTAAAAGCAAAGCACTTTTCATTCGATAGTTACCGCCGCATCCACTCCCTGCGTTGAAACTCGCGCTCGTTACCGAAACCTTCCCGCCCGAAATCAACGGGGTCGCCATGACCCTGCAACGCCTTGTCGAGGGCCTCGGCCGCCGCGGCAACGATGTGACCGTCCTGCGCCCGCGGCAAAACTCCGCGGATGCGCCCGCCCCGTCCCGCGGCTACCGCGAGCAGCTTTTCCCCAGCCTGCCGATTCCCGGCTACACTTTTCTCCGCCTCGGCCTGCCCGCCCGAAGCCGGTTGCTGGAACTCTGGGGCCGCGACCGGCCGGATCTCGTGCACGTCGCGACCGAAGGCCCGCTCGGTTATTCCGCGCTGCGCGCGGCCCACACCCTCGGGCTGCCCGTCAGCTCAAGCTTTCACACCAACTTCCACGCCTACAGCGGCCACTATGGCTTCGGTTTTCTCAACCGCCCTGCGCTCGCCTACCTGCGCCACTTCCACAACCGCACCCGCGCCACCTTCGCCCCGACCGATGGGCTCAATGCCGAGCTCGCGGGCGCCGGCTTCGAGCGTCTCCGCCTGCTTGCCCGCGGGGTGGATACAAAACTCTTCTCACCGGCGCATCGCAGCGAGTCCCTGCGCGCGTCCTGGGGCCTCGCGCCCGGCGACCTGGCCGTCGTGCATGTCAGTCGCGTCGCCCCGGAAAAAAACTATCCGCTGCTGATCGAGGCCTGCGCCTCCCTCCGCGCCGCGCATCCGCGGGCAAAATTTATTTTTGCGAGCGACGGCCCGCTCAGGAAAAAACTCCAGCGCGCAAACCCGTGGATTCATTTCACCGGCTTTCTTGACCCCGAAACGCTCGCCGCGCATTACGCCTCGGCCGACCTTTTCCTCTACGCCAGCCTGACCGAGACGTTCGGCAATGTCGTCCTCGAGGCCATGGCCAGCGGCCTGCCGGTCGTCGCCTTCAACTATGCCGCCGCCGCGCGCTTCGTCCGCCATGGCGAAAACGGCTGGCTCGTGCCCTGCGCCGACCGGGTTGCCTTTCTCGATGCCGCGCGTATCCTTGCCCATGATACTCCGCTCCGCCACCGCCTCGGCCCGGCGGCGCGGGCCACCGCTGAAATCATCCCGTGGGACCACATCGTCGCCGGCTTCGAGCGCGATCTGCTCGAGCTCGCCCAACCTGCTTCACGCCCGACCACGCTCCAACTCGCCTCATGCTAAAGACCCGGTTCATTTTCAATCCCTGTTCCGGCCGCAACCAGCACGATTCATCCCTGCTCACGCGCTGCCATGCCTTTATCGCCGAGCACAAGCTCGATGCGGATCTCGTCGTCACCGAGCGCCCGCTCCACGCCACCGACCTTGCCCGCCGCGCCATTGATGACGGCTGCGGCCTCGTCGTGGCCGTCGGCGGCGACGGCACGATGAATGAGGTCGCCCAGGCCCTCGTAAACAACGACGCCGCGCTTGGCCTTATTCCCTGCGGCTCCGGCAATGGCCTCGGCCGCCATCTCGGCATCCCCGGCCCGGGCCGGGGCGCGTTCCGCACGCTCCTGCACGGGCAGGTCCGCGAAATCGACACCGGACTCGCCAACGACCGGCCCTTCTTCAATGCCATGGGCATCGGCTTTGACGCGGAAATCAGTTTTCGCTTCAACCAGCTGACCCGCCGCGGCCTGCCGGCCTACGTGCGCACCGCCTTGGGCACCTATTTCTCTTTCAAGCCGCAGGCTTTTATCATCCACAACGGCAAGACGCTCACCACCCGCGCCTTTCTCATCACGGTCGCCAACTCCGACCAATACGGCAACGACGCCATGATCGCGCCCGGCGCCTCGGTGGACGATGGCTCGCTCGACCTCATCGCCATCAAGTCCGTCGGCTTTTTCAACGCGCTCCCCCTCGCGGTGCGCCTTTTCACCAACACCCTCGACGGCAGCCCGAGCGTGCAACGACTGCGCGGCGGCCACTTCATCATCGAACGCACTGCGCCCGGCCGCCTTCACACCGACGGCGAGACGCATGACACCACCGCCAGCGTCGAGGTCACGGTGCTGCCGCGCAGCCTTAAAATCATGGGGCCGGCCAAACCCACCGCCATCAAGCCGGTCGAACAGCCAGGTGAAGATTGCGTGACTTTTTCGCCGCGCACCTAGCCGGGCTGGCACAATTTTGTTAGTCTCACGCGCAGAATGCCGAACGATCTGAAGCCACTCAAGGTCAAGACAGTGATCATCTCCGATGTTCACCTCGGCACCTTCGACTGCAAAATTCACGAGATTAATCATTTTCTCAAGCACACCCATTGCGAGAAACTCATCCTCAACGGCGACATCATCGACAGCTGGGTGCTCAAGAAAGGCGGCCACTGGCCCAAGTCGCACACGCGCTTCGTCCGCCTTGTCCTGAAGAAACTCGAGAAACGCGACACGGAGGTCATCTACCTCCGCGGCAACCACGACGACGTGCTCGCCAAAATTTTGCCGCTTGAGTTTGAAAACCTGCGCATCGTCGAGGACTACATCCACGAAACCGTGCGCGGCCGCTATCTCGTGCTGCACGGCGACGTGTTCGACACCATCACCCAGAATTTCGTCTTTCTCGCTTACATCGGCGATTGGGGTTATCGCCTGCTCATGCGCCTGAATCGCTTCTACAACTACTGGCGCGCGTGGCGCGGCAAGGAATACTATTCCCTGAGCAAGGCGGTGAAGGCGCGGGTGAAATCTGCCGTCAGCCACGTCTCGAAATTCGAGGATCACATCGCCGCCCTCGCCCGGCGCCGTGACTGCATCGGCGTCATGTGCGGGCACATCCACACCGCGGCGGACAAGATGCTCGGCGAGATCCACTACCTGAATTCCGGCGACTGGGTCGAATCGCTCACCGCCATCGTCGAACACTTCGACGGCCGCTTTGAGCTCATCGACTTCGCCGGCTTCACCAAACTCTATCCGTTTGAAAGCGAAGCCGCCGAAACCGCGGAAGCGCTCGAGCCCGTGCCGGATCCGGCACATGCGACTCCGTGAGATTCTTGCGGATGAGCTAAATCGTTCTCATTCTCGTACTCGTTATCGTTCTCCCAGGCTGCCTCGGATCGATAACGAGTACGATTAAGAGAACGAGAACGAAACCTGCCCGATAGAAAACACCCTCTCAGCTCTCAACTGGTCGCCCCCGCCGCCACCGAACAGTTGCGACCGCGCGCCTTCGCCACGTAGAGCGCCTTGTCCGCCGCGGCCACGAGCGACTCGACCGAGTCCGCATCTTGCGGCATCACCGCCACGCCAAAACTCATGGTCACCCGCACCTGGGTCCCGCCATTGGCCTTGATTGGGGTGCGCTCCAGCGCGGCCCCGGCCCGTTGCGCCGCCTCGAGCGCCGCGCCTCGGTTGGTTTCCATCAAGATCATCGCCAGCTCCTCGCCGCCAAAACGCGCCAGCCGGTCCACCGAGCGCAGGCCGGTGGTCAACCGACGTGAAATTTCCTGCAACACGGCATCGCCCGCCTGGTGACCATGGGTGTCATTGATGTCCTTGAAGTGATCGATGTCGCCCAGCACGAGCGCAACCGGATGCCCGAAACGCCGCGAACGTTCGACCTCCTCGGCCAGCAGGCGGTCGAACTCGCGCCGGTTAAGCAGGCCCGTCAGTGGGTCGTGCGTGGCCAGCTCGCGCAATGCGACGAGCGTTTCATCGAGTTTCAGCGCATACCGCAGCGAACGCTCCAGCATGCGCGGCGTGATCTCGCCCTTGACGAGATAATCGAGCGCGCCCGAATTCATCGCCTGGATATCGACGTTCTCCGATGATTCCGCCGTGAGAAAGATGATCGGCGTGCGGCAGCTCTTGGCGACCGCTTCACGGATGAGTTCCAGCCCGTCGTGCGCGCCAAGCTGGTAGTCGAGCAGGCAGGCGCTGTAGTCGCCACTCAGCAACCGGGCGAGCCCGTCCTCGTAGGTCTCGGCCCAATCGAGATCGTAGTGATCGGCCCGAAAACTCTTAAACTGCGCCTGGGTGTAACGAAACTGCAGGCGGTCGTCATCGATCAGGAGGATTCGGCGGGGCATGGTGACAGGCTGTTAATCATCAACTGCGGCGCGTGCCCGCGGCAAGGTCGGTCGCACGGGCGAGAAGCTGCAGGGGAATTTGGGTGCGGTCGGCCAGGTTGGCCTTGATGATGTTGACGAGCGCGCTGCCCACGACCACCCCGTCGGCCTGGGCCGCGACCTCGGCCACCTGCGCGCGGGTCGAGATGCCAAACCCCACGGCGACCGGCAGCCTCGTGTGTTGCTTGATTTGTGCGACGGCCGTGGGGATGCCCGCGGCGAGCTGGTCGCGCACGCCGGTGACGCCTTCGCGCGAGACATAGTAAACGAAGCCGGTGGCCGCGGCGCAGATTTTGGCGATGCGCGCGGGAGGCGTCGTCGGCGCGACAATAAAAACCGTGCCGATCCCATGCGACTGGCACACGGTGAGCAGGTCGCCCGCCTCCTCCGGCGGCAAATCGAGCACGAGCAGCGCATCAATGCCTGCCGCCTTGGCGGCGCCCACGTAAGCCTCGATGCCAGGCGCAAAGACCAGGTTGTAGTACGTGTAGAGCACGAGCGGCACCGCCGTGGTGGCGCGGATGCGCTGGGCGAGCTCGAAAACGCGCGCGGTCGTCATGCCCGCATCGAGCGCGCGCTGGGCCGCCAGCTGGTTGGCGATGCCATCGGCCAGCGGATCGGAAAACGGCGCGCCGAGTTCAAGCACATCCACGCCAGCCGAGATGAGCGTGCGGCAGGCCGCAAGCGAGGTGTCAAAATCGGGATCGCCCGCACAAAGGTAGGCCACAAAGGCCGCACGATTTTCTTTCTTGGCGCGGGCAAAGGCGTCGGAGAGGCGGGACATGGGGTGTCAATGACCGCAAAAAGTCGCGCCGGGCGCAAAAAGAATCTGCAGGGAACGTGTTTTTAACCGCGAATGAACGCAAATAGACGCGAATTAATGCTTTTCCGCGGATAGCGTGGATTGACGCTGATATTAACAGGCTGCTGAAAAACTCTGCTGGCCGTCGTTGCAAGTAGAAGCGTTGCGGCAATGCTTCTACCCGCAACCCGACGGCCAACACGGCTTGCGCTGTGTGCTGCGGTCGCAGCACAGTTTTTCATAGCAGCCCATTAGTGCCAATTAGCGTGCATTAGTGGTTAAACTCATCCGCGGTTAAAATCCAATCTGTATCCGCGATCATCCGCGGAATCTGCGGGAAAATAAAATAAGTGCGCATAAGTGGTCATAAGTGGTCTGCTGAGTTACTCAAAGCAAACTCCACCAGCACGGGACAATGGTCGGAAAGCAGCGTGCGAATGACCTTGCAACGCGGCTCGACACAGCGCGGCGGAAGAAAAACAAAATCCAGGGTCCGGCTCGGCCAGAGCGACGGGAACGTGCGCACGCCGGCCTGCGGATGCAACGTGTAGTGGCCGTGGCTCGAGAAGTAAGTTAGCAGCGAGGCAGTGGCGTCGGGGATATGCGACGGGTTGTTGAGGTCGCCGCAGAGGATGGGCGGCATGTGCCAGTGGACGTGGCGATGGCGTTGCTTCTCTTTCAGGTAGTCGGTGAGTTGCCGGAGTTGGATAAAGCGCCGTTCGCGCGCACCGAAATGGAGATGGAGGTTCACGACCGGCACGCGGCGGCCATGGATGTCGATCTCGGCAAAAAGGAAACCCTTCTCGCCGATGCGCCGCTGGCCGAACGTAACGGTCTCCCATCCGAGAATCGGATGGCGCGATAACAAGGCATTGCCGTAATTGAGGTGGAGGCGGCCGTTATGGCGGTTGTTGACGCCGAAAATCGCATGGGGAAACCCGGCGTGCTCGCGCAGGAACTCAAGATGATCAAAGCTGCCGGCCCAGCGGGAGTTTTCGTCGATTTCCTGCAGGGCGACGATGTCGGGTTCCAAGCGCTTGATCAGGTGCGCGATTTTTTTCAGGCGCACCTCGATCCGGCGGCGCGAAGTCAGACCCGAGATAGGCATGAGGCCACGGCCGTGGGCGATGTTGAAGGTAACAATGCGAAGGCGCGACATACGATCGGAAGACATCAGCAGGACGACGGTAATAATGTATTCCCCAAACGCCCAGTGACAAGCACGGGAATGTAGGCGGGGTGCCCTCACCCCGCACCGGAATCCATGAAAGATTGACAGGCTTAAGGCCGAACGTGATTTTACCCGGCTCTACACGGCGGTCATAGCTCAGTTGGTTAGAGCATTCTGCTGGCCAGCAGAATGAATCCAGGGGTCGCGGTCGGTCAAATTCGCCAGAGCGTCAAAAATGCAGCTACTCTGTTGCGATAACCGAGCCGAGC